>JAKAMA010000087.1 GCA_021813085.1 Chloroflexota bacterium
CACGATCGCGACGATACGCCGCAGGCGCGTCCGCCGGAAGGACGCGGGCGGCCGCCCGACACGCGCGTCCACCGTCTACCTTCCATCTTCCAGTGCCCGTCACGTGAGCGAGCCGATGTCCGGCGCAGCCATCTGCCGGTGCTATAGTGCCGTACCTGGGCTGACCGCCGGAGGCCGCGTATGTCCCTCGACCCGCTGGAGTTCCGCTCGATCATCGGCCACCTGCCGACCGGCGTGACCGTCATCACGACCGCCGCCGGCGAGGAACTCCAGGGGATGACGGCCAATGCCGTGACGTCCCTGTCGCTCGACCCGATGCTCGTGCTCGTCTGCGTCGATAAGGGCACCCACACCCACCGCGTGATCGAGGCCGGCGGGGTCTTCGCCGTCAACATCCTCGGCGAGCACCAGGAGGAGGTCTCGCGCGTCTTCGCCCGCCGCGCCGAGCCGGAGGTCGGCAGCCTCCGCGGCCAGCGCTTCGCCCTCGGCGCCACGGGCGCGCCCGTCCTGGAGGACTGTCTGGCCTTCCTCGAGTGCCGCGTCGCGTACGTGCACGATGGCGGCGACCACTCGATCTTCCTCGGCGAGGTCGTGGATGGCCGCATCCTCCGCGACGGCAGCCCCCTCGTCTTCTTTCGCGGCCGCTATCACGGCCTCGGCCCTGCCCGGTAGCCAGCGGCGGCGTCCAAGAGCCCCGTTCCCTGTCGAGCCTCCAACCTCTCGCCTCCCATCCCGTGCCCCGGTCGCTTTACGTCTCTGAACAGTTCCGGCCGACGCTTGTATTGCCGGGTGCGAGGACCGGTGTTACCATCGCGAAAAGGTTCACGCACGTCCTGGGACGACCGATGCCGCTGCCCGAGGTTCACTGATCATGGCTGTCGTCGCCACGCACGCGCCCGCCTACGAGCGCCCGGACGCGCGCGCCCTCACCGGCCTCTTGCGGGCGGCGCTCCGGCACCTGCCGATCGCCCTCGTCCTCGGCCTCGTCGTCGGCATCCACGTCCCGACGCTGCACTACTACTTCTTCGGCGATGACTTCGTGCCGCTCGGCGACATCCAGACGCGCACCTTCCCGGCGTATGTCCGCGACGTCCTCCTCCTGCGCGACCTGACCCCGAACTGGCGCCCGCTCACGATGCTCGTCTACTGGGGCGAGTTCCACCTGTTCGGGATGGACGCGACGGCCTGGCGCATCGTCAACCTGGCGCTCCATGTGACGGCGGTGCTCATCCTCTACGTCCTCGTGCTCTCGATGACGAAGCGCGTCTTCGTCGCGGCGATGGCGGCGCTGATCTTCGGCGTGTCGGCGTCCGCCGTGCACACCGTCACCTACATCACCGCCCTGCCGCACGTGCTGAGCGAGGTCTTCCTGCTCGCGGCGCTCTACAGCCTGTTTCGCTACGTCGAGAGCGGCGAGCGGCGCGGCGCCTGGTACTGGCTGGCGTTCCTGTCCTACGTGCTGGGGTTCCTCGCGAACGAAGGCGGCGTCGTCATCGGCGCGGTGCTGTTCATCTACTTCGCCTTCGCGTCGCTGGCGAAGCCGCGCGACCCGCTCGACTTCACCCTGAAGATGACGCCGTTCGCCGTCGCCGCCGCGCTGCTCGTCAGCGGCCTCAGCGGCTGCGGCTGCCAGGGCGTCGATGGCAGCTTCTACGGTGTCGGCTGGCACATCCCGCGCGAGACGTGGGTGTATCTGTCGCGCGTAGCGTACCCCGTCGGCGCGATCGCCAAGGATCCTTCGGCGGTCGAGTGGGCTGTGGGCTCCGTGGTCGCGGCCTGGTGCATCTTCTTCTTTGTCCGCGGGCCGAACATCGCGCGCTTCGCCGCCGTCGGCGTTATTGCCGGGTTCATGCCGTACGTCCCGAGCAAGCTCTGGACCGCCACCCGCTACACCTACATGTCGCTGCCGTTCTTCGCGATCCTCGTCGCCGTCGCGGCCGGCTGGGTGCACCATCACACGGTGCGCCTGAACCGCTACGCCGCGCACGCGCTCGCCGCGGCCGCGCTTGTCGCCGTCGGCGGGCTCTACTCCTGGCAGTACATCCACCAGGAGCAGCCGTTCCTGCAGGAGACCAGCCGCTGGCGCGTCCTCGCGCAGGATCTGCGCCAGCAGTACCCGACGGTGCCGCCCGGCACGACCGTGTACGTGGTGGACGACAAGGACCAGTGGACCAACCCGTTCTGGCAGCCGGGGTGGATGCTTTCCGTAGGCCGCGCATTGTATGGTAAGGACGTCGCCGTCCGCGCGGTGACGTCGGCAGACTTCGTGCGGCTCAGGGAGAGCCTCTCCGCGCCGCTGTATGTCGTCGAGCTGAAGCAGGGCCGCCTGGAGCGTGTAACGCCGGCGATGGTGAAGAGCGAGTAGGGGATCTGGGAGAGGACTGACGCGCGCTTGAACATGGCAGGGATCCGGCGCCATCTCCCAGCGCTGGGTCTGCTCCTCCTCATCGCACTGGCGACGCGGCTCACGTGGCTGAGCTTCGTCCACCCCAACCCCAACGACGGCCGCTTCGATGACACGGTCTGGTATCGGAACGCGGCCCACTTCGTCGCGCTCGGCCGTGGCTACGTGAACCCGTACACCGGCACGCCGACCGCGGCCTGGCCGCCCGGCTATCCCGTCTTCCTCGGCGCCGTCTTCAAGGCGTTCGGCGACGGCCTCGCGCAGGCGTACGCGGCCAACGTCGTGCTGGCGATGCTCACCGTTATCGTCGTCTACTGCATCGGCCTGCTGCTCTTCGAGCGGCGCACGGCCGCGCTCGCGGGTGCGGCGGTCGCGCTCTGGCCGGGACAGGTGTTCTTCGCCTCCCTGGCGCTGTCCGAGGTGCTGTTTACCCTGCTCTTCACGCTGGCGATGTTACTCCTGCTCATCGTGCCGAAGGTGCGGACCTGGCGCGGGCCGCTCGTGATCCTCTTCGCCGCAATCACCGTCGCCGCCGCGCTCACACGCGGCCAGGCGCTGATCCTCCTGCCCCTTGCCCCGCTGGCATGGCGCCTCTGCGGCATGCGATGGCGGCGCGCGATCGGCTGGGGTATCCTTGCCGCGGTCGTCGCGGGCGTGCTGCTTGCGCCGTGGGCCGTCCGCAATCAGCGCGAGCTGGGTACGCCGGCGATCATCGCGACGAACGTCGGCGGCAACCTCTGGCTTGGCAACCACGCCGGCTCGACGGGACGCATGCAGACCGCGCAGCCGTTGCCGCTGCCGTCCCGCGCCGGCCTGACCCAGCAGCAGTACGAGGTGAAAGGCGACCGCATGCAACTGCGGAAGGCGCTGTCGTACATGGCAAGCCACCCGGCGGACGAAGTCCGGCTCGCCGGCCTCAAGCTGCGTGCGCTCTACGAGTCCGATGCCACGGGCCTCGACTGGAACTCCGCGTACCGGCGAGACTTCTACCACGGCAACTGGGGCGACTGGCTCCGCGCGCTCGCCGACGGCTTCTGGTTCGCCGCGCTAGGCTTCGCCGGCGTCGGCCTGCTCGCCGACCGCGCGCGGCTGCGCGGGCCGCTCGCCGTCCTGCCCCTGACCGTGCTCATGTGGACGGCCGTGCACCTGGTGTTCTTTGGCGACTCCCGCTTCCATTACCCGATCGTCTTCATCGTCGCGCTGTTCGCCGCGCGCGGCGTCCTCGTGCTGTACGCGGCGGTCCTGCGCCGTGAGCCCAGCCTCGACCGGAGGTACGCCGCCGCTTGAGCACCGAGCTTCCCGCGCCGGCGCGCGCAGACGCGGCCGCACCGGCGGCTCCGCGCGCTGCGCCCCGCGCGCGCGCGTTCGCGGTCCCGCGCATCGACCTGCTGCTGATGCTCGCGCTGTTCGTCATGGCGATGGTGCCGCGCGCCGCCTGGGTCGCCTACAACGACCGGCCCCCGAAGGGCCTGAACGACCCGGCTGAGTACGTGTACCTCGCCGATGTCCTGGCGGACGGCGGCGGCTACGTCTGGCCCAACTCCGGCCAGAAGTTCGCGTACTACCCCGTGGGCTTCCCCGCGACCGTGGCCGGCCTGAAGAAGGCCGGCGACATCTTCGGATGGGGCCGCAGCACCTTCTCGATCAAGATGATGAACGGCATCTTCGGCGCCATCACCGTGCTGCTCGTCTACCTGCTCGCGGCGCGCCTGTTCGACCGCCGCATGGGCTTCGGCGCCGGCGCGCTGCTCTCGATCTTCCCCAGTCAGGTCTACTACACGGGCACGGTGCTCTCGGAGCCGCTCTTTACGATGCTGTTCATCGGCGCGTTGCTCGCGCTCTGTTGGGATCCCTGGGATCACGAAGGCATCCGCTGGCCGCGCCTCTTCGCCGCCGGCCTGCTCCTCAGCGCCGCGACGATGACGCGCGCGATCACGCTCGTCTTCCCGCTGCTGCTGCTGGTCTTCTGGCTCTTCTGGCTGCGGTCGAAGAAGCGCGCCCTCGTCCAGACGCTGGTGGTGTTCGCCGGCGTCGCCGTGCTCACCGTGCCGTGGTCGGTGCGCAACACCCTCGCGTTCCACACGCTCACCGGCACCTCGACGAACCTGGGCGACGACCTCTGCATCGGCAACTTCAACGGCGCGACGGGCGCCTTCCTGCTACGCGGCAAGTGCTTCGAGGGCTACCAGGGACTGTCGCCGCAGCAGGTCGAGATCAGGCGCAACCGCGATGGCGTGCGCATCGCGATCGAGGACGTCCTGCGGCACCCGCTGCGCATGCCCGCGCTCGAGGCGAAGAAGGCGTACTGGCTGCTGTACAAGGACGATGACGGACTCTTTGCGGCGGAGTCGTATGGCAACGACCGCTTCATCCCGCAGTTCCGGCGCGACGTGCTCGCCTTCGCCGCCAACGCCATCTACTACGCGACGGGCCTCCTCGCGATCGCCGGCGCCGCCGCGTTCGCGTTGTCGAAGGACCTCCGGCGCGCGTTCCTGCTCGCGGCGCTGCTCTACGTGCTGGCGATCCCGCTGGTCTTCTTCGGCGACCCGCGCTTCCACTTCCCCGCGATCCCGATCGTCGTGATCATCGCGGCCGCTACGGTGGTCGGCGTGTGGGACCGGCAGCACCGCTCGCTGCTGGAGATCCAGCCGTGACGCGCCTCCAACGCTGGCTCCGCACCGGCGAAGCGCGCTGGATCATCGCGATCTTCGTGCTCGCTGTCGGCGTCCGCCTGGCGCTCGTCGCGTACGTCCACCCGAGCCCGCGCGACGGGCGCTACGATGACAGCGTCTTCTACGACAGCGCCGCGCGCCACCTCGCCGCCGGCGACGGCTACGTCTTCGACCCGACCGTCTGGAAGGCGCCGGACGGCGCACCCATCTACCCTGGTCAGCACGACCTCACCGCGACCGCCCTCTGGCCACCCGGATACCCGGCGACGCTCGCCGTCGTCTACAAGCTCACCGGCGATTCCCTCTGGGCGGCCCGGCTGCTCAACGCGCTGTTGGGCGCCCTGACGCCCGTGCTGGCCTTCCTCATCGCACGCAGGCTGTTCGACCTCACCGCGGCGGCCTTCGCCGGCGTCACGCTCGCCGTGCTGCCGGGCCATATGTTGTACACCAGTGTCCTGCTCACGGAGACCTCCTTCGGCTTCCTGGCCGCGCTCGTGCTGACGATCTGCGTCTATTTCGTGTTCGGCCGCGAGCGCGCGAACCTTCCGCTCATCGCGGGCGTGGGCGCGCTGACCGCGTTTACCGGCTACGTGCGCGGCGAGTTCCTCGCCTTCGGCCTCGTGCTCGCGCTCTTCCTGCTCTTCCAGTACGGGCGGCGGGCCGCGCTGCCGCTGGCCGCGCTGGCGTTCGGCGCGGCGGTCATCGTCGTCCCGTGGGTCGTGCGCAACGCCGTGCAGATGGGCGAGCCGATCGTCGGCACGACGTCCTTCGGCCGCGCCCTCTATCAGGGGAACAGCGCCACGGC
This sequence comes from Chloroflexota bacterium, assembly GCA_021813085.1. GTDB lineage: Bacteria > Chloroflexota > Dehalococcoidia > DSTF01 > JACRBR01 > JADMII01. The sequence continues at coordinate 5,882 of JAKAMA010000087.1, forward strand.
CGCGGACGGCACGATGCTTACCGCAGCCAGCCAGCTCGGCCAGCCCTACGGGACGGGGCGCGCACAGGTCGAGGTTACGACGAACTCGGACTACCTGCACCTGGCCCGCGAGTGGGCGCTGCATCACAAGCTGCAGGAGCTGAAGCTCATCCCCATTCGGCTGTACTATCTCTTCCAGGACGACGCTGGCGGCGTCACGGCGATCCAGGGCGACAAGCCGTGGTTTGGCGCGTCCGGCGCAGACCGCCTGTCGCGGCTCTCGAGCTTCACGTTCTTCGGGCTGGTCGCGCTAGCGCTCGCCGGCGCACCCTTCTGGGCCCGCCGGCGGGACCTGCGCATCTGGCTCGTCTTCTCCATCGTCCCGCTCTACATGCTGCTGTTCGGCGTGCTGTTCGTCGGCGACCCGCGCGATCACGATGCGCTCTACCTCCCGCTCAGCATCTTCGGCTCCGTCACGCTCGCCGAGATCTGGCGCATGACGGCGGAGCGCCGGCGGGACGTCGCCGGCGGCGGCTCGGTCCGGCCGGCGCCGCACGCACCGGCCCGCGGCCGGTGAACCCGCTCGCCAGCCACTGGTTGCGGGTCTCGCTGGCCCTGTTCCTCGCGTCGCCACTCATCGCGCTCCTCGTCGTCCTCACGACGGAGGCCGGCTTTCACCTCGCCATCGCGCTTACGCTCTACATGTGGTTCCTTGTTTGCGGCATACTGGCGCTGGTCGCCTTCGCGGCGCTCGCGCTGCGGCTCATCGGCAGGGGGGTGCGTGCGCTTCGACGGTAGGACGGTCGTGGTCACCGGCGCTGGCGGCTTCATCGGCAGCCACGTCGTCGAGCGGCTCATCGCCGAGGGAGCGCGCGTCCGCGCGATGCTCCGCTACACCTCCCGGGCTCAGCACGGCTGGCTGGATGCCCTCAGCGGCGATGCCATCGACCGCACGGACATCACGCTCGGTGACGTCCGTGACTTCGACGCCGTGCGCGAGGTGATGCGCGGCGCCGACGCGGTCTTCCACCTCGCCGCGCTGATCGGCATCCCGTACTCCTACGAACACCCGCAGGAGGTGATCGACACGAACGTCATCGGCACGACCAACGTGCTGCTCGCCGCCCGCGAGCTCGGCGGGGTCGAGCGCGTCGTCCTCACCTCGACGAGCGAGGTCTATGGCTCGGCCGTCCGCGTGCCGATGGACGAGCAGCACCCGTTGCAGGCGCAGTCGCCGTACTCCGCCACGAAGATCGCCGCGGACGCGCTGGGCCTCAGCTTCCACCGCTCCTTCGGCCTGCCCGTCACCATCGTGCGGCCGTTCAACGCCTACGGTCCCCGCCAGTCCGCCCGTGCCGTCATCCCGACGATCATCTCGCAGGCGCTCGCCGGCGCGACGCTGCGGCTCGGCGCGCTCGATACGACGCGCGACTTCACCTTCGTCGAAGACACCGCGCGCGGCTTCGTCGCCGTCGCCGCCGCCGATGCCGCGCTCGGCGAGGTCGTGAACCTCGGCTCTGGCTCAGAGGTCAGCATCCGCGAGATCGTGGCGAAGGTCGCCGGGATCGTCGGCCGCGAGCTGCCGGTCGAAGGCGACGAGCAGCGCATGCGTCCCGCGAAGAGCGAGGTGGCGCGCCTGCACTCCGACAGCTCGAAGGCCCTGCGGCTCGCCGCGTGGCGCCCGGAGGTGCCGCTGGACGACGGGCTGCGGCGCACGGCCGAATGGATCGAGGCGCACATGGACCAGTTCCGACCGCGGGAGTACGCCGTATGAAGATGGTGATCCTCGCGGGCGGTCGCGGCGTGCGGCTGCGTCCCCTCACCTACACGATCCCGAAACCGCTGCTGCCCGTGGGAGAGAAGCCCATCCTCGAGGAGATCGTCGAGCGGCTGCGAGCGCAGGGAATCGATGACCTGCTGATCGCCGTCGGCTATCGCGCGGAGCTGATCGAGACGTATTTTCGCGACGGCGCCCACCTCGGCGTCCGCATCGCCTACGTGCGCGAGGACGAGCCGCTCGGCACCGCCGGGCCCCTCGCGCTCGTCCGCGCGCGCGCCGACGTGCCGCCGGACGCGCCGCTGCTCGTGATGAACGGTGATATCCTCACGGACCTCGACATGCACGCGCTGCTCGACTTCCATACGAGTGGGCGCTTCGACCTCACCATCGCGACCCGCCAGTTCCGGCTCAGGCATCCCTACGGCGTCATCCGCACGGACGGCGACCAGATCACGGAGATCATCGAAAAGCCGACGGAGACCGATACCGTCAGCGCCGGCATCTACGTGCTCGGCCCCCGCGCGCTCGCCCGCGTGCCCGCCGGACGCTCCTTCGACATGCCGGACCTCGTGAACGCGCTCATCGCCGATCGCGCCGCGGTCGGCTCGTACCTCTTCGCCGGCCAGTGGATCTCCATCGACCGCATGGAACAGCTCGAGGACGCCGCGCGCA
>JAKAMA010000088.1 GCA_021813085.1 Chloroflexota bacterium
CCGGCCGGGCGCCGCAAGCGCACCCGCACCCGGCCGGGCGCGCACCGCGCTAGATCAAGGATTGCCGATGAAGCGGGTGGTGGCGCTGATCCTGGCGGGCGGCCAGGGCGACCGGCTGAGCGTGCTCAGCGAGGAGCGCGCGAAGCCGGCGGTGATCTTCGGCGGGCGCTACCGGATCATCGACTTTGCGCTGAGCAACTGCGTCAACTCCGGCATCACGCGCGTCGGCGTCATGACGCAGTACCGGCCGCGCTCGCTCAACGACCACATCGGCATCGGCCGGCCGTGGGACCTCGACCGCGCGGGCGGCGGCGTCTCGCTGTTGCAGCCGTACCTGGGCCGCGAGAGCTCGGACTGGTACCGGGGTACCGCGGATGCCGTCTTCCAGAACATCTATTTCCTCGAGGAGAGCCGCGCGGAGCTGGTGCTCATCCTCGCCGGCGACCACGTGTACAAGATGAACTACGAGGAGTTGATCGCGCACCACCTCGCACGCGGCGCCGATGTCACCGTGCCGCTGTACGAGGTGCCCATGGAGGAGGCGCACCGCTACGGCGTCCTCACCGCCGACGCGGACGACCGCATCATCGAGTTCGACGAAAAGCCGGACCACCCGAAGTCCAGCCTGATCTCGATGGGCATCTACGTCTTCAACCGCGAGGTGCTCATCGAGCAGCTCGTCGAGGACGCGCGCCACGATACGGCGCACGACTTCGGCCGCGACATCATCCCGGCGATGGTCGAGGACCCGTCGTCGCGTGTCTACGGGTTCCGCTTCGGCGGCTACTGGCGCGATGTCGGCACGATCGAGTCGTACTTCGAGGGCAACATGGACCTGCTCGAGGACCTGCCCGCGCTCAACCTCTACGACCCCGACACGCGCATCCGGACGGGCATCACGGGCGACCCGCCGGCGAAGATCGGCCGGCGCGCGTACATCTCCCGCTCGCTGCTGGAGCTCGGCTGCATCATCAACGGCCACGTCGAGCACTCCGTGCTCTCGCCCGGCGTCTACGTCGAGGAGGGTGCCGTCGTGCGCGATTCGATCATCTTCGACAACTGCCACATCGAGCAGGGGGCGATCGTCGAGCGGTCGATCCTGGACAAGGACGTGCGCGTCGGCAAGAACGCGTACGTCGGCTACGGCGACGACTGGTCGCCGAACGACGAGCGCCCGGACATCGTGAACTGCGGCATCACGATCATTGGCAAGCGCGCGCGCCTGCCCGCGTACATGCGCATTGGCCGCAACTGCGTCATCGGCCCGAACGTCGTGCCTGGCCCCACCGAAGAGGGATACATCAAGAGCGGCACGACCATCCGCGCCGCCGAACGCCACTTCCCGTACACCGTGTGAGGCCGGACCTAACCCCCAGCCCTTCCCTAAAGGGAAGTGCGAAACTACGCGAGCCGACAACCGTCCAGAAATGGCCTTGTGATCTCAAATCGTTCGTCCACTGCCATCCAAAGGTCTTGGCCGTAGGTAGGCTTACCGTCAACTGAGTATCGCGGGCCATGCCAGAGCCACACGGTGACGCCTTCTGTTTTCGCTGCTTCGACCGCTGGCAGAAAATCACTATCACCGGCAACGACGACCGCATGGTCAATCTGGTGTTTGCCGCAGAGAAGCGCGAAGTCCAAGCCCAACATGAGGTCTGTTCGCTTCTGCTGGTAAATCGGCTCGCCCTTAGCATCGAGGCCCCGGAACGCAAGCCTGCCCTCTCGCACCTCGAAGCGACGAAGCCGGTGACAGCGCATCATGAAACCGCCTGGCGGCAGCGTATCGATCGCTCTCGGCCTGCGTTGGAGAGTTACTTTGATAAGGAAGGCAGTTGTAGTAGTACGTTCTCAGCAGATCGACCGGCTCCGTCGTCGATGACTGCACTTCCCGCGTAATTTCGTCTGAGAACTTGGCGAAGTCGATGCGTACGCCGCCGAACTCCTTCATGGCGAGCGCGCCAATGTATCCTCCATCGATGAAGATGGCAATCCTCGCCATGTCGCCCTCTTCCCCTCAGGAACGCAAAAGGGCTTCGGCAACGTGCCGAAACCCCTTACGAACGGCTGAATAATTACCTGACGTGCGAAGAACGGACGTCAGGGGACATCTCATGCCCACGATATCACCCCCTCGCTGGGCTGTCAACAGTCGAAATGCACGAAGTTTTGCGAACTTGTCGCAGGCCTCAAGCTACCTGCCGTGAGCAGTCCAATAGCTCAGGTGTTCTATTCCACCGTAACACTGGGGCGCCCTTGAACACCCGCAACGTGCACTCCCTGCCCCTTGTATCTCAGAAATCGCGTAGTACTGTCGGGGTAGCCGGGCGGTGCCGGGTGCGTCAGGCCGTCCCCCCTCAGGTCGAAAAGGCCGTAGGGAAGCTGGGTCGGCGCACCCGCTCCACCACCAAGCCCGCACAGTTGCTGGGGCCACGAGCCCGCATGGTTCGCAAGGTAGGGCAAGGAGGAGCAATGGCGACCGCACCGGTCTACGTGGGCATCGACGTGTCGAAGGCGACGCTGGACATCTGCACCTCGGAGGGAGAAGCATGGCACGAAGCAAACGATGACCGCGCGATGACCGTATTGCGGGGACGCCTGACGGCGCTCTCGCCGGCGCTGATCGTCCTCGAGGCCACCGGCGGCTACGAACTGCGCGCGGCGGCCGCCCTCGGCGCGGCTGGCTTGCCGGTCGCGGTGGTCAATCCGCGCCAGGTGCGCCACTTCGCGCGCTCGCTCGGCCAGCTCGCCAAGACCGACCGCATCGATGCCCGCGTCCTCGCCACCTTCGCCGCACGCGTCCAGCCCGAGCCGCGCCCGCTGCCGGATGAGGACACGCGCGAGCTCGGCGGTCTGATCAGCCGCCGGCGTCAGCTCGTCGCGATGATCACGGCCGAGGAGACGCGGCTGCAGACGGCCGTCCCGAGTCTGCGCAAGCCGATTAAGCGGCACATCGGCTGGCTGCGACGGGAACTCAGCAGCGTCGATGCGGACATCGACGGGACGGTGCGCCGCAGCCCGATCTGGCGCGCCAAGGACGACCTCCTGCAGAGCGTGCCCGGCATCGGCAAGACGACCGCCCGCACGCTGCTTGCGCAGCTGCCCGAACTCGGGACGCTCAAGGAGAAGCAGATCGCTGCGCTCGTCGGGCTGGCACCGCTCAACCGCGATAGCGGCACCCTGCGCGGCCGGCGGATCGTCTGGGGCGGACGGGCGCGCGTCCGCACGGCGCTCTATATGGCGACGCTCGCCGCAACGCGCTTCAACCCGGTGGTGAAGGCCTTCTACGCGCGGCTGCTGGACGCAGGCAAACCGTTCAAGGTCGCCCTCGTCGCCTGCATGCACAAGCTCCTGATCATCCTCAATGCGATGATGCGCGACGGACGGCCGTGGGACGCGGCGATCGGTGCTGCCGTATGAAACAGAAAACGGACCGAGGCGCCGAGGCCACGACCCGTCTCCCGTCCTACGGCGCCATTCTACCCCACAGAAAACGACCAGGCGCCAGGCCCGACCCGTCTCCCGTCCTACAGTCAACAAAGGAGCACCATGCCCCAACCTCAAGACAGTTGCTTCCCTGAAGGGGCAGGGAGTTAGGTCACCTCGATCGCCTCTTCCGTCACCACGCCGTCGATGATGCGGAAGGCGCGGATGACCGGGTGCGCCGCGTCCATCAGCGATACGAGGACGTAGTAGGCGTCCGGCCAGCCAGCGGCGAGGCGCACGTCGGTCGGCGAGGGGTACGCCTCGGTGTGCGTGTGCGAGTGGTAGATTGCCAGGAAGGTCCAGTCGTGCGCGTCGGCGTCGTTGTGGATCCGGAGCAGGTCCTTCGGCTCGACGCTGTAACGGTACGGGCTCGCCTCCGCGTTGATGGCGCGGTAGAGCTTCGTCGCGTGGCCCGTGGCGTCCCCCGCGATGATGCCGCAGCACTCGTTCGGTGCGTCGTCCTGCGCGTGCGCGACCATCTCGTCGATGTACGCGCGTTCGAGGCGGAGCGTCATCAGTCCCCCGTCGGCATCAGTACGCCCATCGCCGCGCGCGGCAGCTCGGCGGTGATCAGCGGCAGCCCCAGCGTCCGGTACGCCCCGGCGAGCGCCGCAGCCGCGCAGGCCGGGCACAAGTGCTCGATCTCGCCGTCGAGGTTACGGAAGACCGGACGGTTCTCGGGCAGGCGTTGGTCGACGAAGTCCGGCGTCAGCCAGGCGACGTGGCTCTGGGCGCCGCAGCGCGCGCAGTTGTCGCCGACCGTGAGCATCAGCCACGACAGCGCCTCCACATCCTCACGCACGAACTGGTACGCGGGCATCTCATCGAGCCGGTAGTAGTAGTGCGCGCTGTAGTCGCCGAACGGCTCGACGACCGCCGCCACACCCTCGACCTTCGACCAGGCGTCCTTCAACCCCTGCTCCAGGCAGTTGTAGCCGAACAGCACCGGGTCGCCGGCGTCCTCGTAGACGCCGCGGCACGTCGGGTCGAGGCCGACGCGTCCGTCCTCTCCCTGGCAGACGTCGCAGAGTTGGCCGGCCTCGAAGAGGTCCGCGGACTCCTCCTCGCCGCCTTCTTCATCGTCGCCGCTGACGACGTTGAGGCCGTCCTCGTCCTCTTCCCGAAGCTGCGCGCGCTCATCGTCGCCGGTGCGCCGAAACACCATCTACCACGTCCTTACATCGCCGTCATCGAAGCAGCTCCCGGGCGCGAGCTGCATCCGGAGGAAGTTCTCGCTGAGCGGCAGCGCCGCGAGGTGCGCCGCCCAGTGCTCGCGCTCCTCGTCCGGCAGGTTCTGCGTGAGCTGCGCCCACGATGCGTGCACGTGCGTGTCGCCCGGGGCGATGCCGAAGTCGATCGACCAGCCGCCCTGCTTCTTCACGCGCCCCGCCGTGTCCGTGCGGATCACCTGGTAGGCCGGCTGGCCGCGATAGCGGTCGAGCACCGCCGCCGTGAACGCGAGCGGGAGTAGCGCGGGGTCGCGGTTGACGATCGTGCGGCGGGCGACGAGGCGCAGGTAATCCGGCATGACGCGCTCAGCATACGGGATCCGATAGGGAGATAAGCCAGTGACCGCGGCCGGGCGGCTGGATGATGGAAGCTGGACCTACGACCTGCGACTTGCGACCTGCGCGCGTCCTACTTCTCGATCGGCACGTCGATCAGGCTGCCGTACTCCGTCCATGAGCCGTCGTAGTTGCGCACGTGCGGATAGTCGAGCAGGTGCCGGAGCGCGAACCACGTATGCGACGAGCGCTCGCCGATGCGGCAGTAGGCGATCACCTCTTTGTCCTTCGTGACGCCCTTCGTGCCGTAGAGATGCTCCAGCTCTTCCTTCGCCTTGAAGGTGCCGTCCTCGCGCACGGCCTGCGACCACGGCACGCTGGCGGCGCCGGGGATGTGGCCCATGCGCTGCGCCGTCTCGGCCAGTCCGGGCGGCGCCATGATCTCGCCGTTGTACTCGGCGGGAGAGCGCACGTCGACGAGCGCGTGCTTCTTGTTGCCGAGCGCCTGGAGCACCTGATCGCGCTTCGCGCGCAGTTCGGCCTTCGGCTGCTGCGCCCGATAGCCCGCCGGCTTCGGCGACGGGACGTCGGTGGTCAGCGGGCGGCCCTCCGCCTCCCACTTCTTGCGGCCGCCATCCATCAGCTTGAGGTCCTTGTGGCCGTACATCTCGAGCAGCCAGAAGGCGTAGGCGGCGAACCAGTTGTTGTTGTCGCCGTAGAGCACGATGGTGTCGTCGTTGCCGATGCCGGCGCCGCCGAGGAGCTGCTCGAGCGCGTCCTTCGAGATGATGTCGCGCCGCACCTGGTCCTGGAGCTGGCTCGTCCAGTTGAATGCCACGGCGCCCGGCGCGTGGCCGGCGTCGTAGGCGGTCGTGTCGACGTCGACCTCGACCAGCTTTACCTTCGGGTTGTTGAGGTTGTCAGCGACCCACTGGGTGCTGACCAGCACGTCCGAAGCCATCTGCCGTCTCTCCTCTGTGCTGCGTGCCGACCTGCGGCAAGAATACTTGGATCGCTATTGTAGAGTAAGTCAGTTGAAAATGTCGAGTCTACTGCTGCGACCAGACCGACCCCAGCAGGGCGGCGCAGAGCAGGATGGCGATCGACAGCGCGAACACCGCGGCCGAGACCGCCAGCGACCAGCGCCGTGCCGCCGCGATCTCCGCGTCGCCCGCGCCCGACTCCTGGAGCTGGAGCAGGCGCCGGCCGAGGAGGGCGCCGTGCACCGCCGTCAGCACCACGACGAGCGCCACGAGCCCCAGCTTGAGCTGGAGGATGAAGAAGTACCGGTCGTAATGGAGCATGCCCAGTTGGCGCGCGTGGATGTAGTTGCCAATCCCGGTCACGATCAGCACGGCCAGCGCGACGCTCGCGATCCAGCCGAAGCGCCCCGTGACCACGCGCGTCGCCCGCGCCCGCGCCTCCACGTCGTCGACGGTGCGCATGGCCGGCACCGCTGCCATGAACAGGAAGGCCTGCGGGCCCACGAACAGGGTCGCCGCGACGATGTGGACCCAGAGGATCAGCGCGTAGCCCATGCCCCCTCATCCTTACGCCCGCCGCGTCGTCGGGCAACCGCGGCCGGCGGGCGGCCTTCACAGATGTGAGGATTGCCGGGATTCGCTTGTCCCACGTCCGGGCGATCTGTACGCTCAACTGCTCCCCTGCCCGGGTCGCGAAAGGCCGGCCGTCCGCTGCGACGCTCGCTCCCCATCCTGGTCATCCTTTCCGTGCTGGCGCTCGCCGCCTGCGGCAAGGGCCGCGCCTCCGGTGGCACGCCGACGCCCCCTCCGGTGACACCGTCTCCGGCGGCCGTGCAGCTCAGCGCCTTCCGCGGCTTCGTCCTCCCGATCGAAGGCGCCTGCCTGCCGAAGAGCGACAACCTGATGCCCGGCGCCGCCCGCGCGTATCGCGGGGGCATCCATGAGGGCATTGACTTCTACCAGGTCGATAACTGCACGAAGATCGGCAAGGGCACGCCGGTACGGGCGGCGAAGGACGGCGCCGTCATCCGCGCGGACCAGAGCTACCACGACCTGACGCCGGCCGAGCTCGCCGCCGCGGATAAGGCGATCGCGGCCGGGCGCGCCAACGACCCGGCGATCATCGACCTCTTCCGTGGCCGTCAGGTGTGGGTGGACCACGGCGACGGCATCGTCACACGCTACGCCCATCTCTCGGCGATCCCGCCCGAGGTCCAGGTGGGCAGCAAGGTCGTGCAGGGGCAGACGATCGCCTTCGTCGGCGACTCGGGCACGCCGGAGTCCATCGCCGACCCGGCGTCGGAGATGCACCTGCACTTCGAGCTCCGGACCGGCGATTCGTACCTCGGGAGGGGCCTGCCGCCCGCGCAGGTGCGCACGCTCTATCAGAACCTGTTCGCGCCATGGCCGCCGTCGTAGACGCGGCCGGAGGGGCGGAAGTCTGGCACAATGGACGATGATGCGCGGAACCGCGCGGGGCAGGGTGGGGTGAAGCAGCCGGACGAGGTCCCAATCGACGAGGTTTCAGGCGTCGAAGAGCGGCCCCAGAACCGCCGCGAGTGGCGGGGGCCGCTGCGCAGTTTGGTGCTGCCGCTGCTGATCGTGGCGACGATCGTCGGCGTGCTCGTCTACATCGAGCGGCGCGGTGGCGGCGGCGGCGTGGATACCGGCGGCCTCGGCACGGTCGCGCTGCCCGCCGCCCTGAACACGACGGGCAAGTCCCCCTCGACCGAGATCGGGCGCGCCGCGCCCGACTTCCTGCTGCGGCAGGTCGATGGCACGACGCTCCGCTTCAGCGACCTGCGCGGCAAGCCGGTGCTGGTCAACTTCTGGGCGTCGTGGTGCGCGCCGTGCCGGCAGGAGATGCCGGAGATCGTCAAGACGTACAACGCCCACGCCGCCCAGGGCTTGGTGGTGGTCGGCGTCGATCTGCAGGAGAACACCGACGCCGTGCGGTCGTTCGCCAGGGAGTTCGGCATGAAGTTCCCGATCGTGATCGACCAGACCGGCGGCGTCGCGGATGCCTGGCGCATCGGCGGGCCCGTGCAGGGGATCCCGTCGTCGTACTTCATCGACAAGGACGGCATCGTGCGCGCGCGCTACTTCGGCCCGATGACGGCGCAGATCATCGCCGACAACGTGAAGAAGATCTTGCAGTGAAGATTGAGGTGCGCATGCTGAGTGAGTCTTCGGCACCGGTGAGCGGCGACCACATCTCCGGTCCCGGAGCGCGGGCCTCCAGCCCGCGCGTGCCGATGCTGAGTGAGTCTTCGGCACCGGTGAGCGGTGACCACATCTCCGGTCCCGGAGCGCGGG
>JAKAMA010000089.1 GCA_021813085.1 Chloroflexota bacterium
GTGTCGGCCGCGATCGGCCTGTTCTTCGGGATCTATCCGGCCTTCCGGGCGTCGCGGCTCGACCCGATCGAGGCGCTGCGCACGGAGTAGGGGACGGGGGCGCGGCGAGACTCTCCCTCACCGGGGCACTGGAAGATGGAGCGTCGATGGTCGGCCGATGGTAGATGGTAGAGAGAGCGGCAGAGCCGCGGCGGAGAGCGCATCCACCGTTTACCCTCCATCTTTCAGTGTCACTCCGGGTGACCACCATGCCGCTTCCCGAGCCAGTCGCGCAGGGCCGCCGCCGTCGTTTCGAACGCCAGCTCCGGCCACGGGATCGCCTCCGGCGCGTACCAGCGGACGCTGAGCGACTCGCCGTCGCCGACGACCGCCGCATCGCTCGCGCTCTCGGCCGTGTAGACGACGAGCACGATGCCGACGTGCGGCCGCGAGTAGACGCCGAGCAGGCCGCCGAGCGAGACGTCGAGCCCGACCTCTTCCCGGGTCTCGCGCAGGGCGCCCGCCTCCGGCGTCTCGCCGACCTCAAGGAAGCCGCCGGGGAACGTCCAGAGGCCGCGTCCCGGCGCGATCGCGCGCTGCTGGAGCAGCACCCGGCCCTTGTGCTCGACGACCGCCGCCGCGACCACGCGCGGGTTCATGTAGTGGACGAAGCCGCAGGCCTCGCACTGGAGCCGCGTCCGCAACTCGCCCTTGACCTGGCGCTCGACGAGGTGGCGGCCGCAGAGCTGGCAGTAGACGGGCGTTGAGAGGCGTTCTGGCGACACGGTTGACATCCTCCCCCTGTGACCCTGACATTTGCGCCCGGATTGCTTGACTGGAAGTTTTCTACTGACCTACAGTATGCGCCGTGGCGGCGCAACCCACGCGCTGGTCGTACTACCTGTCTCAAGGAGGAACGCGACGTGGCATTCGAGGACAAGACCTTGGCCTGCCGGGACTGCTCCGGGTCATTCGTCTTCACCGCAGGCGAGCAGGGGTTCTACTTGGAGAAGGGGCTGCTCAACGAGCCCCAGCGCTGCCCGGCGTGCCGCGCCAACCGGCGCCGCGACCGCTCCTCGGGCGGCCGCGAGCTGACGACCGTCACCTGCGCGAGCTGCGGCGGCAACGCGACGGTGCCCTTCGTCCCGCGTCTGGACCGGCCGGTGTACTGCAGCAGTTGCTTCGAGCAGGAGCGTGCCGCCATCGCCGGCTGACGCCCAACACGGTCACACCACGCACGCGCCCGCCGTCACACCCCGGCGGGCGCGCGACTACCCGGCGCCCGCGATGCAGAGAGCCGCGTCACCGGGCCGGACGCTGGGGGGATAGAGGGGGAAGGGTGGGCGAGCGGCGCGATGCCCGGACGGGCCCGCATCGGGCAGCCGCGTGCAACCCGCGCGGGCGGAAGGGCTGCGCGACGAGCGCCCGCGCTACGAGAGGAAGGGTTCCGCCGCGGGGGGCCGCACGATGAGGGACTGCTAACCGTCTCCCGTCACCTTCGGCACCTCCGGCACGTGCCCCTCGATCCACTCCGAGCCGTCCTCCCACACTTCCTTCTTCCAGATCGGCACCGTCTCCTTGATCCGGTCGACGGCGTAGTGACACGCCTCGAACGCCTCCCTGCGATGGCCCGATGACACCGCGACGAGCAGGCTCGTCTCGCCGACCTCCAGCCGGCCGATGCGGTGCAGCACGCCGATGTCCGTCACCGGAAACTTCGCCCGCACCTCGTCCGCCACAGCGCGCAGCTTCTTGAGCGCCATCGCCTCGTACGCGTCGTACTCGAGGTAGCGCACGCTGCGGCCGAGGTTCTCGTTGCGCACGACCCCGTAGAACAGCACGACGGCGCCGCATTCATCGCACCGCACCGCCTCGACCAGCGACCTCGGATCCAGCGGCTCGCGCGTGATCGCGAACATCCCGCCACCTCTTCCAGGTTGGTTCTAGGTTCTCGGTTCTCGGTACTACCCGCCGCTGATCGGCGGGATCAGTGCCACATCGTCGCCGTCCCCCAGCAGGTGGCCGCTCGGCACGTACTCCTCGTCCACCGCGCAGACGAGCGTGGAAAGGAACGGCTGCACCACCGGGTACTCCTCGCCGAGCCGCTCCCGCAGCAGCCCGATCGTCGCACCCGGCGGCAGGTCGAGCACGAGGTCGCGCTTGCCGACGAGGTCGTGCAGGCCGGCGAAGAGGCGGACGTGGACTTGTGGCATGGATCGCTCCCGCTTGGCCGCGGCAATCAGCCGCGCCACCCACAGTGTACCCTCGGCGCGGCAAGCAGCGCCCCTACCTCTTTGGCGCAGTGCCCGCTGTCACTGCACCAGGAACTGCGGCTCGCCGAGGCCGGCGACGCAGCTCCCGTCCGGCTTCCGCGACGGGTCGTCGAAGAACGCCGCCGCCAGCGCGGCCGCGCAGTCGTGCCGTCCGAACAGCTCGCCGTGGCCCGAGCCGGGGAACTCGAAGAAGTAGCTGTGTGAGAGCGTCTTCGCCGCGAGCTGTCCCCACGCCGGCGGCGTCACCGGGTCGTACTCGCCCGCCAGCACGAGCGTCGGGATGCCGCTCGTGACCGGCTCGCGCTCCTTCGGATCCGTCGCCGTGATGCTGAAGGCGCGGCACAGATCCTGCGCCGTCCGCAGGTCGCTGGCGGTGGTGATGCCGATGTGCGCATCGAGGATCGCCTGCCGCACCCCCTTCGTGGCGTCGGCGATGTCCTGCGCCGTCAGCGACATCGTCACGTCGTTGCAGTCCACCGCCTCCTGCATCGCCTGCGCGTAGTCCAGACTGGTGAAGGCGACCTGCTGGGCGATGGACGTCAGGACTGAGGTGTTGCCGCCCGCGATCGCCTGCGCCGCGAAGGGCAGCAGCCGCAGCAGCCCGGTGTCATAGAGCGCCTGGAACGTCCCGCTCAGGATCCGGTCGCCGTTGACCACGACGCGCGTCGTGCTGCCGCTCGCCGGGTCCTTCGGCTCGACGGTGATCGGCCGCGCGTCCGCGCGCGCCACGAGGTCGAAGTAGGTCCGCTCCAGCGCCGGATACGCCCGGGCGCACGCCGCGTCGGCCTTGCAGCCGGCGATCAGCGTATTGAGCGCGCGTTCGAAGGTCGCGGCCTGCTCCGCGTCGCCGCGCGCCTGCGGCGGCAGCGTCGAGTCGAGCACGACGCTGCGGATGTGCCGCGGCCGCGCGCGCATCGTCTCCAGCGCCAGCCGCGTGCCGTACGAGAGGCCGTAGATGTTGTACTCCTTGTACCCCAGCGCCTGCATCAGGTCGGCGATGTCCGCCGCGCTCTCCGCGCTGCTGTACGCGCCGAAGTCGATGCCCTGCTTCGCCAGCCGGTCATGGCACGCCCGCAGCGCGGCCGCCTGGCCCTGCGCCGTCTGCGCGTTGCGGACGTCCGACGCGAGCGCCGAGCGGAACGCATCGTTGACCTCCGGGCAGGTGAGCGCCGGCTGCGAGAGGCCCGTGCCGCGCTGATCGAAGAACACCAGGTCGCGCTTCGACTGGACCGGGGCGGCGAAGTCCCGCGTGAACGCCTGCATGTTGTTCGTCAGCGCCGGCTGCCCCGGCCCGCCGCTCAGATACAGCATCGGGTCGGGCGCCGGATGCGGACTCGTCGACTTGATGACGACGGCCGCGAGCCGGAGCGTGCGCGCGCCCGCCTTCGTCCTGTCCTCCGGCACAGTCAGGAAGCCGCAGCGCATGGCGGAGAGCGGCTGCCCCGCCGGCGGGCTCACCGTGCAGGAGGCGTCCTCGAAGCGCGCCGCGGGCAGCGCCGGCGTCGGCGTCGCGCGGGGCTTCGCGCTGCCGCTGCACGCCGCGAGCGCGCCGGCAGCGACGACGAGCAGCAGCACGATGCCCCGGCGCACGGCGTACCCTGTGTGCATCGTCCCTCCTCTCGCCCGCCGATGCGCGCCAGTCTACTACGCGCGTCCCTCCGCGTATACGTCGCCCTCTGCCCGCCGTATACTCGTTCCTCATGATGAAGCAGATGCTGGGTAGGGCGTCCCACGCCGCGCTCGACCTGCTCTTTCCGCCGCAGTGCGCGCTCTGCCACCGTGCCGGATCGCTCCTCTGCGACGGGTGCGCCGATGACCTGCCGCCCGCCGATGGCCGGCGCTGCGACTGCTGCTGGATGCCGCTCGCCCGCCGGACGGCCCGTCTGGGCGGCCGGCTCTGCCGCCACTGCGCGGAGGCCCCGCCCTCGTTCGATGCGCTGCGCTCGCCGTTCGTCATGGAGGCCGGCGCCCGCCGCCTCGCGCACGAGCTGAAGTACGAGGGCATGACCGCGCTCGCGGGACCGATGGCGCAGCTCATCCTCGCGCGCACGGAGGGCCCGGCGGCCCAGACGGCCGACGTCGTCGTGCCGGTGCCGCTCCACCGCGCGCGCGAGCGCTCCCGCGGCTACAACCAGGCCGCCATGCTCGCGCGCGCGATCGCCGCGGGCGCCGACCTGCCGTGCGACGTGCGCGCCGTCCGCCGCACGCGCAACACCGGGCCGCTCGCCAAGACCATGCACCGCGAGGAGCGCCTCGCGATCATGCGGGGCGCCTTCGCCGCGCGCCCGGAGCGCGCCGAGGGCCGGCGCGTCCTGCTCGTCGATGACGTGGCGACGACCGGCGCCACGCTCGACGCCTGCGGCGCCGCCCTCCTCGCCGCCGGCGCCCGTAGCGTCCGCTGCCTGACCTGGGCGCGCGCGGACTGAGGCCTACGACGATTCACCATGGACTATGAACTGCCGCCGCCACCCCGTATAGTCCCGGAGGACGGACAGCGAAGGGACGACGACCATGCTTGGTGAACCCGAGATCCGGCGCATCGCCCGGGCCGTCCTCGGCGCCAGCCGCGCAGACCAGACCGAGGTCGAGGTCTTCGCGAATGACTCCGCCCTCACGCGCTTCGCCAACAACTACATCCACCAGAACGTCGAGCAGAGCGATGTCGATGTCCGCGTCCGCGCCGTCATCGGCCAGAAGATCGGCGTCGCCTCGACGAACGACGTCTCGGACGACGCGCTCGCCCGCGTCGCCGCCCGTGCGTACGAGCTCGCCCGTCACCAGCGCGAGAACGAGGACTTCCGCTCGCTCCCGCGTCCCCAGCCGGTCCCGCACGCGGACGCCTTCGTCGAGCGCACCGCGCGCTGCGGGCCCGAGGAGCGGGCCGCCGTCGTCGGACAGATCTGCGACGCCTCCGCCCGCGCGGCGCTCACCGCTGCCGGCGCCTACCACACGACGGCGCAGGAGTTCGCGGTCGCCAACTCGCTCGGCGTCTGGGCGTACCACCGCCAGACCCAGGCCGACATCAACACCGTTGTCATGTCCGGGACCTCCAGCGGCTACGCCGCGCGCGCCAGCAAGGACGCCGCCGACCTCGACGGCGAGGCCGTCGCGCAGGAGGCCGTCGATGTCGCCCTGCGCGGCGTCAACCCGCGCGCCGTCGAGCCGGGCGAGTACGAGGTCCTGCTCTCGCCCTACGCCGCGGTCGACCTGCTCGACTTCTTCTCCTACCTCTCGTTCAGCGCCCTCCCGTTCATCGAGAAGCGCAGCTTCATGTCCGGCCGCATCGGCGAGAAGGTGATGGGCGGCAACATCAGCATCTGGGATGACGGCCTCTCGCCGGATACCATCGCGGAGCCGTTCGACTACGAGGGCGTGCCGAAGCAGCGCGTCGACCTCATCGACCACGGCGTCGCCAGAGGCGTCGTCTGGGACAGCTACCTGGCGGGCAAGCAAGGCGGCGGCGCGCGCTCAACCGGCCACGCCCTCCCCGCCGGCGTCACCTTCGGCCCGATCCCGATGAACATGTTCATGGCCACCGGCGACGCCACGCCCGATGACATGGTGCGGAGCATCAAGCGCGGCCTCCTTGTCACGCGCTTCTGGTACACGCGCACCGTCCACCCGCTCAACGTCGTCGTCACCGGCATGACGCGGGATGGTACCTTCCTCGTCGAAGGCGGCAAAGTCGTCGGACCGGTGCGCAACATGCGGTTCACGCAGGGCTACGTCGAGGCGCTCAACCACGTCGACGCCGTCGGCCGGGACGCGATGCTCCTCCTCGGCGACATCGGCGGCGGCGTCCGTCGCATCCCCGCGCTCAAGGTCGCGAAGTGGAACTTCACCGGCGTCAGCGAGATGTAGGCGGGCTGTTCAGCCCGCGCAGTGCGTGAGTAGCGCGGGCTGTCCAGACCGCGATGTAGGTTTCGAGATTCCAGGTCCGCCGTGATCCTCTTCACGCTCGAACAGGCCGAAGCTCTCCTCCCGCAGGTGCGCGACGAGATCCTCGCCATGCAGGCGCTCAAGCGCGAGATCGACGACCTCCGCGGCGGCCTGGCGCAGGTCGTCGAGAAGGCCACCGGCAACGGCCACGTGCGGAGCGAGGACGCCGTCGCGGCCCAACGGCGCCACGCCGAGCGGCTCGTCGAGCAGCTCAACGAGCGCCTCGCGAGGCTCAACGCCTGGGGTGTCGAGCTGAAGGGGCTCGATGAGGGGCTGATCGACTTCCCGAGCGAGCGGGAAGGTCGCGCTGTCTACCTGTGCTGGCGCCTCGGCGAAGAGCGCATCGCGTGGTGGCACGAGCTGGACGCCGGTTTCGCGGGCCGCCAGCCGCTGTGACGGGCGGAGGGCGGAGGTCGCAGGTCGCAGGTCGGAGGTCGGAGGTCGGAGGTCGGAGGGCTGGACATAACAGCAGGAAGCCACACCCTGACCATCGACCATCGACCATCGGCGACGGCACATTGGCGTACTCACTTATGCGCTCGCTGAATTGCGCTCCAAGCGGCTGTCCGTGAGAATGACCGGAGCAATCTTGGACGAAGGCGGTGTAATGGAACGGACGCTGGAAGCGCGCAGGGAAATGGTCGCGCGGGCCGACGCCCCCGCGGCGCGCGTCATCTGCGAGGCGATCGAAGTCGAGACCACGACGGCCCCCGAGTTCATCGATGTCACCGAAGACGTCACCAACGTGGTGGACGCCTCCGGCGTGCGGTTCGGCCAGGTGACGGTCTTCTCGCAGCACACGACCGCCGCTATCAAGATCAACGAAAACGAACCGCTCCTGCTCCTCGACCTCGCCCGGCTCCTCCGCCAGTTCGCCCCCCCCGGCTCCTACTACGAGCACAACGACTTCACCCGCCGTACCGTGAACATGAACGAGGACGAGTGCGCCAACGGCCATTCCCATTGCCAGCACCTGTTCCTCGGCTCCAGTGAGACGATCCCCATCGTCGATGGGCGCATCTCCCTCGGCCGCTGGCAACGCGTCTTCCTGATCGAGCTCGACCACCCGCGGCCGCGGCGCGTGCTGATCAACGTCGTGGGGACGGCGTAACACGCGGGACGCGTGTCCCGTCCCGCCACACCTGACCCCGTGAGCAGCGTGGCCCCCCGCGGCATCTACGCGATCGCCCATCGTGCCGGGAACAACCTCCACGCCCTCGAACGCGCCCTCGCCGCCGGCGTCGACGCCATCGAGTGCGACCTCTGGCATCACCACGGCCGCCTGGCGCTACGGCACGAGCGCAAGCTGCCGGCGCTGCCCGTCCTGTACGACCGCTGGTACGTCCGCTGGTCGTGGGGCGTCATCGGCCTGCGCCGCCTCCTGCGCGAGGTCGACATGCGAACGGACCTGTTCCTCGACATCAAGTCGGCGACGCCGCGCGCCGCGGACGCCGTCCTCGAGCTCTACCACGACAACGCGGCGCTGATGCCCGCGACCCGCGTCTCGTCCGGGCAGTGGAAGCTGCTCGACCGCCTCGGCCGCGCGCGCACCGCCATGCGCATGTTCTACTCGGTCGGCGACCGCGACGGCGTGGAGGCGCTCTTGCGCCGCGCGACCGAGCCGCTGCCGCCGGCCGGCACGTCGATCCGCCATACGCTGCTCTCGCCGGAGCTCATCGCGCGGCTGCACGCCGCCGGGCTCGAGGTCTACGCGTGGACCGTCAACAGCCCGCACCGCGGCCGCGAGCTGCGGGACTGGGGCGTCGACGGCCTGATCGCCGACAACCTGGACGTGTTGGCTTCCGGCCGTCCTCAGCGCTAGGGGGGACGCCACGCCCGGTTCGTCCCGCCACCCGCCGGTCCCAGCCTGAACGATCCATATCGCGGGATCCGTGGTCTTCGCCCTCGATGTCCCGTCGCTGTTCGCCTACCTCGTGGCCCGTCCCCGACTGTCGAGCCGATCGTGCGCGGGGACGACAGCCAGCCGCCGGGCTCAGGCCGTGGGCATCGGTGCTGGAACCACTCCAACGTGAGAGGACATGACGGTGATTCTGTCGACCGTCAGCATGAGGCTCAAT
>JAKAMA010000090.1 GCA_021813085.1 Chloroflexota bacterium
CGGGGCGCGGCGAGCAGCGCCTCCACGTCAGCGCGGCGCACCGCACGGGGCGCGGCGAGCAACGCCTCCACGTCAGCGCGGCGCACCGCACGGGGCGCGGCGAGCAGCGCCCCTACTCGAAGTCCCAGAACGCGTCGATGAGCGCGTCGTCGATGTCGAACACCTGGTCGCCCTCGGACGTGTGCAGCGGCTCCGTGCGCAAGAACTCCGGCAGGGAGTCCGCGTCGCGCGCGAAGCCGGCGGCCTGGTTGAACGCCCGTTCCTCCAGCAGCACGCGCCGGCCGAGCGTCAGCACGTCGTCCCGCGTCCAGGCGGTGCCGTGCACCGCGCTCACGAAGCGCGCCATGTCCTCCTCCACCGGGTTCGAGAACTGGCACAGCCCCACGGAGTCGACCGCCGCCATGATGAGCTGCTCTCGGCGCGACGCCTTGAGCAGCGTCTCCGGCCGCACGCCGCGCGCCGTCACCAGGCCGGCGGTGTGGTCGGCGCCCTGCGGGCTCGTCGCATAGGTGATGCCCATCGCCTTCAGCGTGCGCGGCTCCCACGCCGGTAGCCCCTGCCCCTTCACCACCGGCACGCGGTCGATGCCAAACGTGCGCGCGACGTGCGCGGTGCCGCCGCCGAGCGTGCGCCCGATCGGTGTGCCCGCGCGGATCTCGTCGAAGAGCTGCAGCACGCCCTGCCAGTCGCCCCACGGCAGCACGCCCGCCTCCATCGCGACGCCAAACGCGTTCCCCATTTCGATCGTGTCGAGGCCGAGGTCGTCGCAGGCGCGGTCCATCCGCGCCACGGCGTCGATGTCGTCGACCTGCAGGTTCGAGCCGAGCAGCGCGACCGTCTCGAACTCGAGCGCCGTCGTCACCTGCGCGCCGCGCGCGTCGTTGTACAGCACCGCGCACTTGATGATGCAGCCGGCCATGCACGGCAGCATCCGGCCGCCGCGCTCTTCGCCGAGTGCCGCGATGTGCTGTCCGCCGAGCATGGCGGCGCCCGGCGACGTGCCGAGCCGGTGATTCTTCACGGGCAGCGACTGCACGTCGTCGCGGTTCACGAACTTGATCACGCCCGCCGTACCGTAGCGCGACAGGTTGTGCGTGCGCGGGTCGTCGCGCACGACCCGCGAGAACGCGAGCATGGCCTCGCGGAACGCCGCAGGGTCCGCCGCCTCGACGTTCCTGACGCCGCCGTCGTCGACGACAATCGCCTTCAGCCCCTTTGCGCCCATCAGCGCGCCGAGGCCGCCGCGCGCTGCGTGACGCGTCGGCCGCCCCTCCGGGTCGTTGACCGCGATCGATGCCGCCGCCATGCGCCATTCACCCGCCGGGCCAATGCTCACGACGGCGCGCGTCTTGCCGCTGGCGCCGGCGAGCAGGCGCTCAGCCGTGGCGTAGTTGCCGAGCCCGGCGAGTGCCCCTGCGCGCTCGAAGCGCCAGCCGCCATCCGGCGCGATGTAGAGCACCCGCAGCTCGCCGTCCTCCGGCGTGCCCTCGACGATCACGGCCTTGATGCCGAGCTTCGACAGCTTGTGGCCCAGCACGCCGCCGGCGTTCGACTCCTTGAGCCCGCCCATCAGCGGGCTCTTGCCGCCGAACGACGTCCGCCCGGAGGTCGTAACCGCCGTGCCACCGAGCAGCCCGGGCGCGAAGACGAGCTTCGCGTCGCGCGACAGCGGGTGCGCGCGGGGGTCGACTTCTGTGGCGATGATGTGCGACGTGAGCGCCCGGCCACCGAGCAGACGCCAGTCATCGGGCGCAGCCTCGACGGCGACGCGCAGCCGGGACATGTCGACGCGCAGCACGTTGGACATCACGACCTCAGCGGGCCAAGCGGGGATGCCGCAGTATGGCAGCACGGGCGCGCCCTAGGCCAGAGGACGCGCCGCTATACTGGAGCATCGGCTCGACGGAAGCTTGACGCCAGTGCTGGAAACGGTGTGCTCGTCCCGCCCATGAAGCTGCGCCTGGCCCGGCTGTTCACCTACCCATCGGCCCGCGTGCTGTCGGTCGGAGGCGACGTCACGCGCGTGCGCATCGATGGCCTCGTCTGCGACCGCGTCTGCGCCGCACGCAGCCGTCGCGCGCTCGCCCGCATCGAGGGCGTGCGCAGCGTCAGCATCGACTTCGACGCGGGGATCGCGACGGTCGAGGGCCCGCCGATCCCCGGCGGCTTCTATACTCGCGCGATCGACACGGCCGCCGCCGGCCGGCCACTGCGGCGTGCGCTCGATGTGGTGCGCCGTGCGCTGCCGCGGCACAGGGAATGCGGGGAGAGGACGGCGTGAAGATCGGCGCGCACGTCTCGACGGCCGGCGGGATCGCCACGGCATTCGACCGCGCGGAGGCGATCGGTGCCGAGTGCATCCAGATCTTCGAGTCGGCGCCGCAGCAGTGGGGCACGGCAAAGCTCACCGATGAGCAGGTCGCCGCCTTCCGCGCGCGCATGGCGGAGAGCGGCATCGCGCCGGTCTTCATCCACGGCAAGTACCTGATGAACCTGGCGAGCGCGGACGACAAGATCTTCCGCACGTCGGTCAGCACGCTGCGCAGCAGCCTCAACATCGCCGGCCGCATCGGCGCACGCGGCGTCATCTTCCACACGGGCAGCCACAAGGGCCTGGGGCTCGACGCGGTCTTCGAGCAGATCTGCGATGCCTGCGTCAGGGTGCTCGCCGAGACGCCGCAGGAGACGCTGCTGATCTTCGAGAACACCGCCGGCGGCGGCGATACGATCGGCTCGAAGTTCCACGACCTCGGCGAGGTCCTGAGGCGCATCGGCGACCCGCGCGCGCGCGTCTGCATCGACACCTGCCATGCGTTCGCGGCGGGCTACGACCTCAGCACGAAGGACGGCGTCGCGGCGACGCTCGACGAGCTGGAGCGCGAGATCGGCGTCGGGAACGTCGCGGCGGTCCACTGCAACGACTCGAAGACGCAGCTCGGCGCCGCACGCGACCTGCACGCGAACATCGGCGAAGGCTACATCGGCGAAGCCGGGTTCGAGGTCCTGCTCGCGCACGAGGCCCTGCGCGATGTGCCGTTCGTGCTCGAAGTCCCCGGCTACAAGCTCGACGGCGCCGCGAAGGGCCCCGACCGGCCGAACATCGACCGCCTGAAGGCGATCCGCGCGCGGGTGGGCGCGCCGGCCGGGTAACGGCGCGCCAGACGGGCCGCGGCCGCTACGCCGCCCCCGTCGCCGCCGTTGCGGCCTCCTGCAGCGTCACGTCGAACATCTCCGCCAGCAGCGCGAAGAACACCTGCACCGACCGCAGGTGCTTGCGGCTCTTCCGGTAGATCAGCGAGATCTGGCGGCGCGGCATCGTCGCGTTGCTCACCGCAATCGGCACCAGCGTACCGATCTCGAGCTCGCGCTGCGTCGATACCTTCGGCAGCATGGCGATGCCGAGCCCTTCCTCCACCATCTTCTTCGTCGCCTCGATGGTGTCCAGCTCCATCAGCGTCCGCGGCACGACGCCGTTCTGGCGGAAGACGTTCTGGATCAGCGCCGTGTAGCTGGAACCCTTGTCGAAGAGGATCAGTGACTCCCGCCCGACATCCTCGATGCTCGCCGTACCGCCTCTCGCAAAGCGGTGCTGCGGCGCCGCCACGAGCACCAGGTCGTCCTCGTAGAGCGGCACCGTCACGATGTCCGGGTGGTGCACCGTACGCTCAAGCGCGCAGTGCACGTCGTCGTTCAGCACCATCTGCAGCACCTGCTCGGACCGGCCGGTCTGTACGCTGACCTCCACGCCGGGGTAGAGCATGCAGTACTTCTTGAGGATGCGCGGCAGCACGTACGTCGAAACGGTCAGCGCTGAGCCGAGCTTCAGCGTGCCCAACTCCAGGTTGCGCATGCCGTCGAGCGCGTCGCGCCCGTCCTGCAGCGCCTTCAGCGCCCGGCGCGCGTACGGCAGGAACGATGTGCCCATCTCCGTCAGCCGCACGCCGCGGCCGTTGCGTTCGAACAGCGCTTCGCCGAGGTCGCGTTCGAGCGCCTGGATGCGCGCCGTCACCGACGGTTGGGTGAGGAACAGCGCCTCCGCCGCCTTGCTGAAGCTGCGGTGCTGCGCGACCTGTACGAAGGCTTCGATCTGTCCGAGGTCCACGTCGTGCCTGGTGACTGGCCCGTCCGGGGTGGCGGGCGGGCCTCACGTATCGGCCCGGTCTATAGAGACGATAGTGTGCCACCGCTGCGCATCGATTTCAAGCCGCCCGTCAACGGATGCCCGTGTCACCGTGGACGACGACTGCCGTGAACGCTCCGATCCGCACGGTCACAGGCAGCGCGATGATGCGCGGGAAGGTGCAGCCCCGCCCGGTTGCGGGGCAGGGCGCCCGCTGGAGCGTATACGTGCCCGGCGGCAGCGCCAGGCGGAAGCGTCCGTCCGCGCCGCTCGCCGCCGTCCCCGCGATCTGGCCACCGGCCGGCGCGCCCACGTACGCGGCGAGCGTGACCGCGGCCGGACGGTCCGGGCACGGGCTGTCGATGCGCTCGACGGGGCACGTCGGACCGACCAGCACGATGCCCTCGACGCCGCTGGCGCCCGCCGGGACGGGGGTGACCGTCACCGGGGCCCCCGTGGGCGATGCGTAGCGCGTCGGCGTGCCCAGTGGCGTGCGGTGCGCGTTGGCGGTCGCGCAGGCCGGCACCGCGGTCTCGCCGCCCATGCAGTCCTGGATGATGTACCTCGGGGTCGGCGTCGCAGATGGCGGAGATGCGCCGGTGCCACACGCCGCGGCGAAGAGCGCGAGCAACGCGAGGGCAACGATCGCCTTCATCATCGACGTAGACGCTCGCGGCAGGGCGATTGTTCCCCGCCTCCCACGTCGCGCCTCCGATCCCCGCTCGCACGATACCCTCTCCCCTCGCGCGCCGGTACACTGCGATACGTCCCGTGATCCCGGCGGCGAGGAGGAGGAGCGTGCTCAAGACGCACTACTGCGGCGACCTGCGCGAGGCCGACGAGGGCGCGGACGTCGTCCTCGCCGGCTGGGTGCACCGCCGCCGCGACCACGGCGGCCTCATCTTCATCGACCTGCGCGATAGCCGCGGCATCGTCCAGGCCGTCTTCCACCCGAAGGACGCACCCGAGGCGCACGCCGTCGCCAGCGAGGCGCGCAACGAGTACGTGCTCCAGGTGCGCGGGAAGGTGCGGCATCGCCGCCCGGGCACCGAGAACGCCGCCCTGCCCACCGGCGCCATCGAGGTGGGCGCAGAGCGCGCAAAGGTGCTGAACCCGGCGAAGACGCCCCCGTTCTACATCAACGAGGAGTCCGACGTCAGCGAGGTCCAGCGCCTGCGCTACCGCTACCTCGACCTGCGTCGCGAGCGCATGCGCGACAACATCGTCCTGCGGCACCAGATCGCGCAGAAGATCCGACGCTTCCTCAGCGAGCGCAACTTCATCGAGATCGAGACGCCGGTGCTCGCCAACCCGACGCCCGAAGGCTCGCGCGACTACCTGGTGCCGAGCCGCCTGAACCCCGGCAACTTCTACGCGCTTCCGCAGTCGCCCCAGCAGTTCAAGCAACTGCTGATGGTCGCCGGCTTCGAGCGGTACTTCCAGATCGCGAAGTGCTACCGCGATGAGGACCTGCGCGCCGACCGCCAGCCCGAGTTCACCCAGCTCGACCTCGAGATGTCGTTCGTCGAGCAGGAGGACATCCTCCAGCTCATCGAGCAGCTCTACGTCGAGATCGGGCGTGAGCTCCGCCCCGGCCTGCGCATCCCGGCGCCGTTCCCGCGCCTGACGTACGAGGAGGCGATGCGCCGCTTCGGCAGCGATAAGCCAGACCTGCGCTACGGACTCGAGCTGGTCCACCTGACGAACGCCGTGCGCGGCACACAGTTCATGGTGTTCAAGTCCGCGGTGGACAGCGGCGGCTCGGTCGAGGGCATCTGCGTGCCAGGCGGCGCAGCCTTTGCCCGCAAGGAGATCGATGCGCTGACCGCGACGGTGCAGACGTACGGCGCGAAGGGCCTCGTCTCGGTCGCCTACCTCGCCGAGCCCGCCATGGCGACGGAAGACGATGTCCGCTCGCCGGTCATGAAGTTCCTCGGCCTCGACCTCGCGCGGTCGCTCGGCAAGATCGCAGGCGCGAAGAGCGGTGACCTGCTGCTCGTGGTCGCGGGCCTCGGCGGGCGGCCATCGAAAGAGCCCGGATCGGCGGGCCGCGTCAAGCCCGCGCTCGACGCCCTGCGCCGCGCGCTCGCGGCCAAGCTCGCGCTCGCCGACCCGGACACGCTGCAGTTCTGCTGGATCCTGGAGTTCCCGCTCTTCGAGTGGAGCGACGAGGACGAGCGCTTCTACAGCGTCACCCACCCGTTCACCGCTCCGGTCGATGCCGACCTCGCGACGTTCGCTTCCGACCCCGCCGCCGCGCACTCGAAGTCGCACGACCTGACGTGCAACGGGCAGGAGATCGGCGGCGGCAGCATCCGCATCCACCAGCGGGAGATGCAGGCCGACGCCTTCCGCGCGCTCAGGCTCAGCGAGGAGGAGACGCGCGAGCGCTTCTCGCACATGCTCGAGGCGTTCGAGTTCGGCGCCCCGCCACACGGTGGCATCGCCATGGGCCTCGACCGCACAGCGGCGCTCTTCGCGCAGGACGATGATATCCGCGAGGTGATCGCCTTCCCGAAGACCAAGAGCGCGTCCGACCCGATGACCGGCGCGCCGCTGCCCGTCGACCCCGCGCAGCTCGACGAGCTCGGCCTGCGGCTGAAGGAGCCGTGAGGGCGCCCGCGACGGGTTACGCCGCCTCCGCCTCTTCCTCCGGCGCCGGCGGACTGACGGCCCAGAGGTCTTCGGCCAGAAGCGCCGCCAGTGTCGAACCGTCGGTCGGGCACTCCGCACACTCGATGCTCGCCGAGGGCGCGAGCTCCTGCAGCCGGTCGACGACCGTCACCGCCGCGTCGCGCGTCGTGTTCGGCAGCAGGATGCATGTCATGGCCCCGACCGTGCCGGCGAGGTCGATCGCCCGCAGGCACGTGCGCGCCGCGGTGGCGATGATCCGGCGCGCGTCCCCGTCGGCCTGCATGAGCCGCAGCATCGTGAACTTCTGGCCGTAGCGCTGCGCGCGGGCGATCTCCTCTTCGACGCGCAGGCGGAAGTACCAGTCCGCGAGCAGTCCCGTCTCCCGGTCGAACGTCGGCCGGCGGCGGTCGCTGGCGATGCGCTGGACGACGGCCGGCGCCGCTGCTGCGGCCTCTTCGCGCGCCGCCTCGCGCTCGGTGATGCGCGCCCCGCGCCATGCGAGGGCGACGATGGCCGCCACCGACACGACCTGGAGCGGCAGCCTCACCGCCGCCGTCCCCACCATCGACGTGGCGGCGAGCGCGCCGAGACCGGCGATCAGCGCCGGCGCCAGCGCCGCGAGCATCTTCGTGTTGCGTCGCTCCATCTAGGGGCCTCCCTTCGGTCCTTCGCAATGCACCGGCAGCCCCGCGAGCGCCGCGGGCACGTCGCCGTTGCAGCCATCAGGCGCCCGCGGCGTCTGCAGGCGCGTGGAGAGCGTGAACGTCGTCCCATCCGAGCGATACAGGTAGTCGTACGTCCCGTCGTTGTACGGCAGTTGCGCGCTCACGGAGGACAGCTTGCAGCCGGCGTCCCCGCTGTCCTTGCACATCGGCTGCGTCGCGCCGCCGGTCGAGGGGTACGTGCCTAAGCGCTGGCGGTAGGTATCGAGCGCGCCCGCGAGCGTCTGCAGGTCGAGCAGACGACGCGCGTCGAGCAGTTGCTCCCAGAGCTGGGGCGTCGGCGCGGCAGCGGGCGTGACGGTCGATGTCGACGTGGCCGTCGCGACCGCCCGCCGGGGCGCCGGAGCAGCGCCCCCGCTGCCGCCAGCGGCGCCCGCGGCGACCGAGATCACCGCCACCGCCAGCAGCGCGGCGAGCGAGCCCAGGTAGAGCGGGTCGCGGAGTAGTTTGGACAATTCGCAATACCCCTGCTGGGACTGTCGTCACCGGCGCGGCCAGCCCGCAGTCAGGGGATCCCCCTATTCGGGAGGTGAGAGGTGGGAGGTGAGAGGTGGGAGGCGAGAGGTGGGAGGCGAGAGGGGCCGGAGCGCAGCCGCCCCCGGCTGCGCCTCGGCGCCGCGCGCCCGACCCGGCCCGCTAGCGGGGCTCCGTGAGCCGCGCCGGGTCGAACAGCTCCGCGATCTGCTCGTCCGTCAGCAGCCCCTGCCGG
>JAKAMA010000091.1 GCA_021813085.1 Chloroflexota bacterium
CTGACTACGAGCAGTCGGGCATCGTCTACGACGCGCCCGGCACGCGCATCCGCCGCCTGAGGGAGGGCGTGCGCATCATCAAGGGGCTCTTCTCCGACGCGCCGGTCGACTTCGATGGCGAGTTCTACCGCGTGCACCACAACGGCACGCCGAAGCCCGTGCAGAAACCGCATCCGCCGATCCTCATCGGCGGCGGCGGCAGGCGCGTGCTCTCGTTCGCCGCGCGCGAGGCGGACATTGTCGGCGTCAACTTCGCGCTCACCGAGGGCCGCGTGGGCCGCGCGGCGATGGAGACGGGCACGGGCGAAGCGACGAAGGAGAAGATCCGCTGGATCCGCGAGGCCGCAGGCCCGCGCTTCGACCAGATCGAGCTCAACGTCACCGTCTTCGCGGCCGTCGTCACCGACGACCGCGCCGGCATGGCCGAGCGCTTCGCCGGTGGCTTTGGCGTCACGCCGGCGGAGCTGCTCGACGTGCCGCACGCGCTCGTCGGCAGCGTCGGCCAGATCTGCGACGACCTGCGGCGGCGACGCGATGAGTACGGCTTCTCCTATGTCGTCATCTCCGGCGGCGCCTGGGAGTCAATGGCGCCCGTCGTCGCGAAGCTCGCGGGCACGTAACGCCCGACGTGGGCCGCACGGCACCCTCGCGGATGAACATGAGCGCACACGCGTAGCGCGGGCTTGCCCCATACGGGCCGTACGGCAGCCCGCGCCGGTTGCGCGCCGGTGGCCCGATGCGGGCCCGTCCCGTACGCCCCCTCACGCCCGCGCCTCCCGTGCGCGCCTCGCGATGCGCGGCCCGAGCCAAAGCGCCGCCACCAGCAGCACGAAGCCGATCGACCAACCGCCGAAGACGTCGGACGGCCAGTGGGCGCCGTTGTACACCCGCATCCAGCCGATGAGGAGCACGGAGCCGGCGCTGAGCACGAGGGCGGACGCGGCCGCCACGCGCGGCAGCAGATGCCACGCCACGGCGGACACGTAGCCAAAGAAGAGCATCGCGGTCATCGAGTGCCCGCTCGGGAAGCCGTACCCGGGCGCGTGCTCGCGGATGATCACGTGCGCGGCGGCGCTCGGCCGCGCGCGCTGAATCAGGTCCTTGAGCCCGACATCGGCCAGCAGGCTCACCAGCACCAGCGCGGCCACGACGGCCAGCTCGAAGCGCCGCGTAAGTACCGCCGCGAGCGCCGCGCCCCCGAACAGCCAGAACTGCGCCGCATACACGAGCTCCGACGCCGGCTCGATGCCTGACCCGCCCGGTGTGCGCTGCAGATCGTGCGTGATGCGCAGGTCGCCCGGCAGCAGCGACCCCGTCGCGGCGAGCACGGACAGCACGGTCGCGATCATCGCGACGATGATGAACGCGGCGACGGTGCACCTATCCCGGCAGATCACGGACACCCCCTACCACGCCATGAAGCGCCCAGCGCCCTCCACCGTCTATCGTCCCGCAACCGGACCGCCAGCCAGGTCTACGTGCAACGCGGCCACAGCCGTAACTGGCTCTCCTCCCCGTGGTCGGCGAGCTGCCCGCACTGGACCCCCAGCAGCCGGAAGCGGTCGCCCGGCCCGGCGGTTCTATCGAGCAGCGCCGACGCCGCTTGCCGAATCGCCTCGTCGTCGTCGGTCGGCTCGGCGCGCGTCGTGCGCCGCGTCACGGTGCGAAAGTCAGCGTAGCGCAGCTTCAGCACGACGGTGCGCGCGCGCAGCCGCTTCTCGCGCAGCCGGACGCCAGTCTCCTCGGCGAGGCGCGCCAGCGCCGCGCGCAGCTCGTCGCCATCGGCAAGGTCGCGCGCGAAGGTCGTCTCGGCCCCGACCGACTTGCGCGCGCGCACCGGCTCCACCGGCCGCTCATCGATGCCGCACGCCAGATCGCGCAGCGCGGCTCCGCGCGGGCCGAGCAGCCGCCCGAGGCGTCCCGCGTCGGTCTCCGCCAGCTCGCCGATCGTGCGGATGCCCGCCGCGACGAGGGCCGCCTCCGCTTTCGGCCCGACGCCCCAGAGCGCGCGGATCGGCAGCAGCGCGAGGAACGCCCGTTCCCCGCCCGGCGGCACCACGACGAGCCCGTCGGGCTTGCCCGCGTCGGAGGCGATCTTGGCGACGGTCTTGTTCGTGGCGGCGCCGATAGAGACATTCAGCGCGGTGGCGCGCCGCACCTCGGCCTTGAGCCAGCGGCCGGCGGCCGCCGCGCTGCCGTACGCGCCCACGCGCGCCGTGATGTCGAGAAACGCCTCGTCGAGCGAGAGCGGCTCGACGAGCGGCGTCATCGCCCGGAAGATCGCCATCACCTGGCGCGAGACCTCGCCGTAGCGGTCGAAGCGCGGCGGCACGCGCATCGCCTGGGGACACAGCCGCAGCGCGCGGCTCATCGGCATCGCCGAGCGCACACCCGACGCGCGCGCCTCGTACGAGGCCGCGGCGACGACCCCGCGCCCCTCCGGCGAGCCGCCGACGACGACGGGCCTGCCGCGCAGCTCCGGCCGGTCGCGCTGCTCGACCGACGCATAAAACGCATCCATGTCGGCGTGCAGGATCGTGCGGTCCACACCTGATGGTACGCCGCCTGCGGGCCGGGGCGCCTCAGGGGAGGGGCCGGAGGGCCTCCCGCCCCCGTCAAGTCCCGGGGACACGTGCCGCCAGGCGCGCACATGGCGCCCTTGACAGGGCCGCAGCGGCCGGACTATCGTGGGGACAGCCGTGATGGCAGCGGCCGTCCCGGTCATGAGCAATCCTTAGTGACAAGGAGGTGCTTCATGAACGACCGCATCCGCTGGGGTGTCTGGCAAGTCGACACCTGAGGCTCTGCCAACCGGGCAGGGCGCGCCGATGGGCAGGCTCCAGGTACCAATGGCAGAAGGGATGTCGTTGAACGCACAGTTCCCAGCCGTGACGGGGGTAACCCGTTGTGGAGCCTGCCGGATCTCCGAGTGACCCATACTGAAGCAAAAGGCTTTCCGCAATGGAAGGCCTTTTCGTTTAGCGCCGCATGACCGAAGAGCAACTGGACAACGAGTCAAACCTCTGGCTGGCCGACACGCTATGGCGGCTCGGCGCCGTCCAGTTCGGCGACTTCACCCTCGGGCGCACAACCGTGCACTCGCCGATCTACGTCAACCTGCGCCTGCTCGTCGCCCACCCCACCGCGCTCGCGCGGGCGGCGCAGATCGTCCTGCGCGAGCTGCAGACCCTGCAGGCGATGCGCAACCCTCAGTGCGACCCGTTCGACGTCGTCTGCGGGGTGCCCTTCGGCGGCCTGATGATCGGGCAGGCCTTTTCGCTTGCCTCCCGCGTGCCGCTCGTCTACCTGCACCCCCACAAGGACGACCTCGACTCGGACGTCGAAGGGCTGTATCACCCGAGCCAGACGGCGCTCATCATGGACGACCTGATCACGGGCGGCGGCAGCATCATCGTGACGGCGAACCGGCTGCGCGACGAGGGGCTGTTCGTCCACGACGCCGTCGTGCTGTTCGACCGCGAGTCGGGCGGCCGTCAGAAACTCGAGGAGCACGGCATCCGGCTCGTCTCACTCTTGACCATCAAGGTGCTGGTCAACTACCTGATGTCGAGCGGGAAGATCGGCGAGGAGTGGTACCGCAAGAGCATGACATTCCTCGAACGCCAGCCGAGCGCGCCCGACTAGAGCAGGCGGCGGACGGGCTTGCGGCCCGGCCGCGGATCGTAGTTCGACTTGAACATCTCGAGCTTGTCGCGCTCGATCAGGTACTTGCCGGCGAAGAGCACCGCCGGCACCTTCTTCTGCTTGATCAAGCGTCGCAGGCTCTGCGGATGGATGCCGAGCAGCCGCGCCGCTTCCACGAGGTCCAGGTAGTTCTCGAACGGACTGGTGATCATCGCGCGCCCCAACCTGTAATACGCTACATCTGATAATCAATTTTGCGCGGAAAGTCAAGCCGCAGGACGGATGCGACGGGCGCGTGCAGTGGACGCGGGGCACGGGGAGCGGCGTCGGGTCGGGAGCCGGTGCCAGCCGGGGACGGCGACCCTACCGACGGAACGGCCAGCGGCGGCGCTTCGACGCTGGTGGCGTTCCGGCAGGCGGCGTCGCCGCGGCGCGCCCGACGGCGCGCTCGATGCGCCGGTGGAGCATCATCATCGCCTGCGCGACGTCAAGCGCGGCCTCCGGATCGGCGGCTGCCGCCGGAAACAGCGCCCGGATCGTCTCCGCGAAGCGCGGGAGGTCGCCCTCGGCGCCACTCCGCATGTGGAAGACGCGCAGCTCGTTCACGGACCCGTAGATCGCCGACAACAGGCGCCGATACTGCGCCTCGTCGAGCTCGATGATCGCGCTCTCGTCCTCCAGGTGTGCGCCGAGCCCGGTCTTGACGCCGCGCAGGCCGTGCGCGCCAACCTGCTCGGTCTCGGCGTCCAGCTCAGAGCCGGGGCGCCCCAGGTGGTACACGAGCGCGAGGTAGACGAGCCGCGGCTCGTCGTGGGTGAGCTTCAGGGCGAAGGTCATGGCGCCTCCGTCATCGCCCGCGTGCTGCCGCCGCCACATTGGCCGGCGGATGGGATCCGGTTGGAGCGTCGCGGTCAGCGCACGTCACCGTGCCCCCGGCGGCGCAGCACGTGCGCGGTCCGCGGCGACGACGAAGGGACCGCCCCGCGGGCGGTCCCGGCTGGCGTCTCAGCGCTGGCCGCTCAGCTTACCCCTTGTGCTTGCGCTGCCATCGCGTCTTCTTCAGCATCTTGCGGTGCTTGTGCTTCCGCATCTTCTTGCGGCGCTTCTTCACCACAGAGCTCATGCGCGCTCCTCCTCACTTGTGGGCGGCCCTCCGCGGGCGGCACCGTCCCGGCGCACCCCGGGCGCGCGATCGCGCGCGCCGTCGCCCCACCCGCAGGGACGCGGCGGAGTATACCGGAGGCGCGCCGCAAGGACGAGGCGCCGCGGGCGTGTTGCTTCCGGCGCACGTCACACATGTGTTAGAATCCAGCGAAGCCGGACCGGTCAGAGATGCACCAGGCCCATGGCCTGACGCCTCGATCGGGCGGCTTATGTTGTCGTAGGGAGGAAGCAGCACGTTGACCGAACTCAGTAGTGGCGGGGTCGCCGAGGCGAACAGCCCGGAGGACGCCGCCTACACCATGCAGGACTGGCTCGATGGCGGATCGGACTTCAAGACCTTGCGCCGCGGCGAGGTCGTCGAGGGGACGATCATGGCGCTCCAGCGCGATGGCGTGCTCGTCGATCTCGGCTCGAAGTCAGAGGGCATCATCCCGCCACACGAGATGCACTCGATGGGCGCCGACCCGATGAGCAAGGTCTCGGTCGGCGAGACCATCCTCGTCTACGTGATGCAGCCGGAGGCCGACCAGGGGCAGATCATGCTCTCCGTCGACCGCGCCCGCGGTGAACGCGGCTGGCGCGTGCTGCAGCAGCGCTTCGAAGAGGGCGAGGCGTTCGAAGGCGAGGTCACCGGCTACAACAAGGGTGGCCTGCTGGTCAACGTCGAGGGCGTCCACGCCTTCGTGCCGCTGTCACAGG
Source organism: Chloroflexota bacterium (assembly GCA_021813085.1). Lineage (GTDB taxonomy): Bacteria > Chloroflexota > Dehalococcoidia > DSTF01 > JACRBR01 > JADMII01. The sequence goes on from JAKAMA010000091.1 coordinate 5,509, forward strand.
TCGTCGGCGTGCGCCCCGACCGCGACGAGGGCGATGGCGGTCTCGGTCAGGCCGTCGGCAAGAAGCTGCGCCTGAAAGTGATCGAGATCAACCGCCGGCGCAACCGCGTCATCCTCTCCGAGCGCGCGGCACTGCAGGAGTGGCGCTCGCAGCAGAAGGACCGCCTCCTCTCCGAGTTGAAGGAGGGCGAGATCCGCAAGGGCCGCGTCTCGAGCGTGCGCAGCTTCGGCGTCTTCATCGACCTGGGCGGCGCCGATGGCCTGGCGCACCTCAGCGAGGTCTCGTGGGACCGCAACCGCTCGCCCGAGGAGATGTACCACGTCGGCGACGAGGTCGACGTCTACATCATGAAGGTCGACCCGGAGACAAAGAAGATCGCACTCAGCCTGCGCCGCGCTCAACCGGAGCAGTGGGACCTGATCGTCGACAAATACCAGGTCGGACGCGTCGTGCCGGGGATGGTGACCAAGCTCGTGACGTTCGGCGCCTTCGCCCGCATCGAGGGCCCCGTCGAGGGCCTGATTCACGTGTCCGAGCTCGTGGACCGGCGCATCGCCCACCCCAAGGAGGTCGTGCGCGAGGGCGACCTGCTGCCGCTCAAGATCGTCCGCATCGAGCGCGACCGCCACCGCCTCGGCCTCAGCCTGCGCGAGGCGCGCGAGGAGGGCGAGCGCATGGGCTTCCGCTTCACCGACGGCGGCGAGGTGATGGAAGTGCCCGAGGACGTCCGCAAGGAGTTCGAGGAGCGCGAGGGCATCGTCCTCCCCGAGCGCGCCGCGGGCGATGCGCGCACGAGCGAACCTGCGCCGGCCGAGGCGCGGCAGCCCGCGCCCGACGCCGCCCCCGCGTCGCTGCCCGCCGCGCCCGAGCCCGAGGAACCCCCGCGCAGCGCCATGGCGGACGCCCTCGAAGCCTCGGGCGTTGCCGGAGCGTTCAAGGATGCCGCCATGGCGGACGATCAGGCGATGCCGGACGCGATCACCGAAACGCCCGCGGGACCAGAGGCCCCGCTTGAGGTAGCGGGCCCTGACGCCGCATCCGAACTTCTTGCGCCCGTGGCAACGGAAGAGGTCGCACCCGTGGTGACGGACGACGGCGACGCCGGCGAGGACGCGGAGCCCGAGCACGCAGCAGCGGAAAAGAACCCGTAGGGCGTTAACGGCGAGGACGCCGGCGACGTTGTACTGATCGAGGGACCCGGCTGCGGAGATGGCCGGAGCGCGGACGGAAGATGGGGGGATCACCAGTCGCGGCGCCGGGGAGGGCGTCCGATCAATGAAGAGCCTGCGGAGCGGGCGGACGCGTTGATACTGGACTTCGAAGCCTCCGTTGTGATAAGTTGGTTAAGAAGAGTTAGCAATTAATGCTGGAGCGCTGCGATGGCTGACCGGTTCGACAAGTTCACAGAGCGCGCACGCAGAGTCCTGACGCTGGCCCAGGAAGAAGCCCAGCGCTTCAACCACAACTACATCGGCACGGAGCACCTCCTGCTCGGCCTCGTGCGCGAGGGCGACGGCGTGGCGGCGAAGGTCCTGGCGAACCTGGGCGTCGAGCTCAACAAGGTGCGCTCGGCCGTCGAGTTCATCATCGGCCGCGGCGACCGCGCGGTCCTCGGCGAGATCGGCCTGACGCCGCGCGCCAAGAAGGTCATCGAGCTGGCCGTCGACGAGGCGCGCCGCCTCAACCACCACTACATCGGTACCGAGCACCTGCTGCTCGGCCTCGTCCGCGAGGGCGAGGGCATCGCGGCGGGTGTGCTCGAGAGCCTCGGCGTCAACCTCGAGCGCGTGCGCGCGGAGACGACACGCATCCTCTCGCAGAGCATGCCGCAGAGCGCCGGCGCCGGCGCGCGGTCCTCGACGCGCACGCCGACGGTCGACCAGCTCGGCATGGACCTGACGGCCGCCTCGCGCGCCGGCAAGCTCGACCCCGTGATCGGCCGCTCGAAAGAGATCGAGCGCGTCATCCAGATCCTGTCGCGGCGCACGAAGAACAACCCGGTGCTGATCGGCGAGCCCGGCGTCGGCAAGACCGCGATCGCCGAGGGGCTGGCGCACCGCATCGTCGCTGGCGACGTGCCGGAGACGCTGCAGGGCAAGCGCCTGCTGACGCTCGACATCGGTTCGCTCGTCGCCGGCACAAAGTACCGCGGCGAGTTCGAGGAGCGCCTGAAGAAGGTCATCGAAGAGATCAAGTCGAGCGGCAACTGCGTGCTCTTCGTCGATGAGCTGCACATGCTCGTCGGCGCCGGCGCCGCCGAGGGCGCGGTCGATGCCGCGAACATCCTCAAGCCATCGCTCGCACGCGGCGAGCTGCAGTGCGTCGGCGCCACCACGCTCGACGAGTACCGCAAGCACATCGAACGGGATGCCGCGCTCGAACGCCGCTTCCAGCCGGTGATCGTCGAAGAGCCCACCGTCGAAGAGACGATCGAGATCCTCAGGGGCATCAAGGAGCGCTACGAGGACCACCACAAGCTGGTCATCTCGGACGAGGCGCTCGCGGTCGCCGCCGAGCTGGCGTCGCGCTACGTCTCCGACCGCTTCCTGCCCGACAAGGCGATCGACCTGGTCGACGAGGCATCCAGCCGCGTCCGCATCCGCCGCTCGACGACACCACCTTCGCTCAAGGAGGCAACGCGCGGACTGGAGTCG
>JAKAMA010000092.1 GCA_021813085.1 Chloroflexota bacterium
CGCCGCCGGCGCCCGGAAGGCCGTCTCGGAGTTGCGCCGGTCGCCGGCCGGCGTCAGCATCACCGCGAACACCAGCAGCACCGAGATGGCGCCGGCGTAGATCAGCACCTGCGCGACCGCGACGAAATCTGCCGACAGCACGACGTAGATGCCGGCGACGCCCACGAACGACAGCACCAGGAAGAGCACGGCGTGGATCAGGTCCCGCACGGCCGCCACCATCAGCGCCGACGCCACCGTCGTGATGCCGATGACGTAGAACGCCGCGACGATGCCCGTGTCCGTGATCACGCGCTCCGTCCCTCCGCCAGCCCGGGCGCCCCGCCGTCGGTGCGCGTCGCCACCGCGGGCAGCGATGGCACGTCGATCTGCGAGTAGTAGCGCAGGCGCTCCGGGAAGCGCGAGAACCTCGGCCCCATGAACTTCACCCACGCCACGATCAGGACACCCGCGAACGCCGCGTTCAGCACGGCGTACAGCGGCAGCACGAGCCCCGCGCTGACGCCCGTCTCGTTCCAGATCAGCACCTCCGCCGCGACGAGCACGAGGTTCAGGAACGCCATCGGTGTCATCCACTTCCAGGCGAAGGCGAGAAGCTGGTCGATGCGGAACCGCGGCAGCGTACCGCGCGTCCAGACGAAGAGGAAGTACACGGCGTAGATCTTGCCGATGAAGATCATCCAGCCCGGCACGATCTCGTCGACCTTGTAGAGCCACCAGCCGCCCAGGAATACCGTCGCGATGATCGCCGAGACCGAGACCGCGTTGATCAGCTCCGCCGCGTAGAACAGCCCGAACTTCATCCCCGAGTACTCGACGTGGTAGCCGCCCGCGATCTCCGACTCCGCCTCCGCCAGATCTGCCGGCGTGCGGTTCAGCTCGGCCGACGACGAGATGAAGTAGATGATGAACGGCAGCGGCTGCACGAGCAGCAGCGGCATCCAGTACTTCGCCTGGAACAGCACGATGCCCGAGAGGTTCATCGTGCCCGAGAACAGCACGAGGCCGAGCAGCGCCAGCACGCTCGGGATCTCGTACGTCACGAGCATCGCGATCACGCGCATCGCCCCGAAGAGCGCGTACTTGTTGTTCGACCCGTACCCGCCCGCGAACACCGCCAGCGCGCCCAGCGACGTGAGCGCCAGGATGAAGATCACACCCGCGTCCAGGTTCGCGAGCGCCATGTTTCGCCCCCACGGCAGCACCGCCATCACCAGGATGCCCGGCACCGTGAACGCGATCGGCGCGAGCGAGAAGACGAGGCCGTCGGCCACCTTCGGCTGCAGCACCTCCTTCTGCATCAGCTTGATCGCGTCCGCGACCGGCTGCAGCAGCCCGAACGGCCCGGCGCGGTTCGGCCCCAGCCGCGACTGCATCCGCCCCACCACGCGCCGCTCGATCCAGATGTTGATGATCGCCACCGCGCCGATGAACGAGACGATGCCCGCCGCGCCGAGCAGCGCCGAAACCACGAAGACCAGCCACCCCGGCCCGTTCGCGTCGCGGATGAGCTGCTCGATCTTCCCCGAGAGGTTCGAGAGGTCGCGGATGTCGTACCAGTTGTGGGTGATCAGCGTCAGCAGCGCCGGCATCAGCGGTCCACCTCGCCGACGTTGATGTCGATGCTGCCCAGCGTGACGATCGCGTCGGCGATCGTCTGGCCGACGGTCATCTCCTTGAGCACGCTCAGGTTGATCAGCGACGGCGCGCGCACGTGCCAGCGGTACGGCGCCGGGCCGCCGTCGCTGACGATGTAGAACCCCAGCTCGCCCTTCGGCGACTCGATGCGCGCGTACGCCTCGCCCGCAGGCGGCCGCAGCGCGAGCGGCACGTCCGTCTTGTGCGGCCCGCCCGGCAGCCGGTGCACCGCCTGCCGGATGATCCGCAGGCTCTGCTTCATCTCCTCGATGCGGATCACCATCCGGTCGTAGGAGTCGCCGTTGTAGCCGACCGGGATATCGAAGGCGTACGTGTCGTAGCCGCAGTACGGGTCCGCCTTGCGGAGATCCCAGGCGATGCCCGCGCTGCGCAGCATCGGCCCGGAGAGCGCGGCGTTGATCGCCAGCTCCGGCGTCACGACGCCGACGTCGCGCGCGCGCATCAGGATGATCTCGTTGCCGACGAGCAGCCGGTCGTACTCGTCGAAGCGCTGCGGCAGGTCGTCGTTCACCAGCCGGTCGAGCGCCGGCAGGAACTCGTCGGGGATGTCGAACGCGACGCCGCCGATGCGGATGTAGTTCGTCGTGATCCGCGCCCCGCACGTCATCTCGATCAGGTCCAGCACCTTCTCGCGGTCACGGAACGTGTACATCACGGGCGTCTGCCAGGCGCCGCAGTCGTTGATGAACGCCCCCGTCGCCATGCAGTGGCTGGCGACGCGCTGCAGCTCCGAGAAGATGACGCGAAGCACCGTCGCCCGCTCCGGCACCTCGATCCCCGCGAGCTTCTCCACCGCCAGGCAGTATCCCAGGTTGCTGTTGATCGCCGACAGGTAGTCCATGCGGTCGGTGAACGGGATGTTCTGGGTGTACGTGCGCTCCTCCGCCAGCTTCTCCATGCTGCGGTGCAGGTAGCCGACGATCATCTTCACGTCGGTGATGCGCTCCCCGTCGATTGTCGCCACCATGCGGAACACGCCGTGCGTGCTCGGGTGCTGCGGCCCGATGTTGACCTCGACCGGCTCAGACTTCAGCGGCACGTGCACCCTGCTGCGTCCGCGGACGCGCTACTCCCCGCTGCCGGGCAGGCGCGGGCGGAACTCGCCGCCGGTCTGCCCGGGCACCTGCTTCGGGAACTGGCTGAGGCCCGGCTTCTGCCCGCCCGGCAGCGCCAGGAAGTCCTTGCGCAGCGGATGTCCCGGAAACTGGTCCCACAGGAACAGCCGCGTCAGATTCGGGTGTCCCGCGAAGCGCACCCCCATCAGGTCGTACGCCTCGCGCTCTTGCAGCGTCGCGCCCGCCCAGAGAGGCGCGACCGATGCGACCTCCGGGTGCTCGTGGTCGGCCGGCACCTTCACCTCGAAGATGTGGTTCTGCGCCAGCGACGCGATGTGGTAGACCACGTCGATGCGCGTCACCTGGTCCACGCTGCAGAGCTGCACCAGGTACTTCCCGTCGAGCACCTCGTCGTCGCGGATGAACGCCATCGCCTCGTACATGCGCGCCGGGTCGAGGACCGTGTAGCCGTCCGCCGCCTCACGCACCGCGCCCGGCAGGGCCCCGCGGATGCGCTCCGCCACCACAGCCCCGGCGAGCGTCAACGTCACTGGGTGCGGCACTAGATCCACTCCATAGCGCGCTTGCGCCACGCGTACACGTAGCCAACGAGCAGGATGGCGATGAAGATCAGCGCCTCGACGAACGCGTACACCCCGAGCCCCCGGTAGGCGACCGCCCATGGATAGAGGAAGATCGCCTCCACGTCGAAGACGACGAACAGCAGCGCGAACAGGTAGTAGCGCACGTTGTAGCGCACGAGGGCGTCGCCCACCGGCACCATGCCGCACTCGTACACCGACTGCTTAATCGGGTCGGGCTTGCGGGGGCGGATGCGGAAGAGGCCCAGCGCGACCGACGCCCCGATCGGGACCAGTGGGAACGCGACGGCGAAGATCAGGAGGAAGCCGGCGCGTCCGAACTGCTCAATCACAGGCGTCTCCCGCCCCCGGGAAGTTTGTGAATTTATGCGCTAGTGGGCCGGATCATAGCACAGGGTATGCACACGGACAATGGAATCACCGCCGCCCGCGTCGATGGACGGCGGGGTTGCGCTTACGCGTCCACGCCCCCTCAAGTTCTCCGCTTCCCTACCGATGAATCAAGTAGCAGAGAGGACCCCGTCGTACTGGAGGTAGCCAATGTCCCGCTTCCTGCCCACCGCCCTGGTCGCGTTTACCGTGCTTGCTACGGCCCTCGTGGCCGTCGCTCCGTGGTACTGGGGCTAACCGCCCCGGTCCACGATCAGGCCATCGAAATGCCCCGCCGCGGCGGGGCATCTTCGTGTGTCCGCGCCTGATGCGCGCCGCCGCGCGCGTCGATACCTAGCAGGGTGCTGACGGAAGCCCCATCTTCCCGGAGCGCGGGCCTTCAGCCCGCGCCGCGAGGTTGGGCGGGGCCGCGGGGTTACCTCTTGGAGCACGGGCCCTCCCGAGAGGGGCCGTCCGGTAGCCCGCGCGGGGCTCTCCATTCGTAGCGCGGGCTTTCCAGCCCGCGCCGTTCGGTTGGGTGGCGCCGCCGCCGAGGAGGGACACGATCAGCCAGTACAAGCTCGCCGTCAGCGCGCTCGCCGCGCTGACGCTCGTCATCGTCCAGTTCACCGTGATCCGTTTCTCACCGTGGGATCTGGCCGTCCGCATCGCCGTGCCGGCCACCATCGCCGGAGCGCCGCTGGCGCTTTGGCCCCACCGGCGGCGGCTGGGCACGTGGGTGATCTTCGTCGGCCTCGCCGCGAACCTCGCCGCCGTCATCGCCAACGGCGGCCTCATGCCCATCGAGCGGACCAGCGTCGCCGCGGCGCTCGGCGCCGGACGGGCGGACCGCTACGCGCTGGGCGCCTGGATCCCCGGCTCGAAGGATGTCCTCGTCACCCGGGCCAGCGGCCGCGCCGTGGCGCTCGGCGACAGCATCGTCGTCCGTGCGGGACGGCGCGGCATCGTCGCCAGCCCGGGCGACGTGGTCATCCTCGCGGGCGTCCTCCTGCTGGTCGGTGAGGCATCGGTCGGCTGGCAACGTGCGCACCGCCGCGCGGCCGCCGCCCGCGAACGCGGGCCGCGCGAGGGGGCGCAGGGTAGCGCGACCACTCCGCAGTGACGCGCCACCCCCCGCCACCAGTACGAGAAACACGCGGCAGCGAGGGCACATCCACCGCCTGCTCCCGTAGTGGCGGAGCATATCAGCGCCCCTCTGACGAGCCTCTCGCCGCGTTCTCGGGTCAGAGCTTCGCGTCCGCGCGGGCCGCCGGGACGGAGCGATGCCGGCCCTACCGCCGCGCGACCAGCGCCGCACCCTCCACCGCCGCGCTCGCGTCCGACGCGAGGTACACCACCGCGCCCGCGAGGTCGAGCAGCTCCGGCGCGTGATGCTCGTTGAGCATGGACCCGGCCGCGTCGGCCGCCGCGCGCGACGTGATCAGCGCGTTTGCGCGCAGCCCCGCACCGGCGAGCTCGCGCGTCCACGCGAGCAGCGCGCGCGCAGCCTCGGGCGGGTCGTCGTCCCCGACGAGCACCATGACTGCCGGGTCCGAGCGCAGGCCGACGAAGGTCTCGCGCGGCAGCGGCGCCGGCGCGTGATACACGAGGATGCACAGCGGCCCCAGCTCCGCCGTCGCGCCGGCGACTGCCTGCCGCACCGCTGTCTCGCCGCCGTCCGACGTGAGTGCGATGCCGCGGCGTCCGAGCGCCCAGAGCTCGTTGGCCACGCTGTTCGCCGCGAACTCGGCCGCCGTGCCCTCGGACAGCGTCACCACCGCGACGTCCGCACCCGCCTCGGCGAGCGCCACCGCGGCGCGCCGTCCGTCCGTCCGCTCGACGCCCAGCACCAGTGCGTTGCGGCCGGCGAGTCGTACGGCCCGTCCGGGCGGCGCTCCGGCCATCACGCCGGCTCCGCCGTCATCCAGATGTGGTGGCAGAAGTAGCGGTTGAGCGGCGGGTAGAGGCTCAGGGGCCGCAGGAAGCGCACGAAGTCCAGCATCCGCAGTTCCGCGTTGAGCCGCGGCGTGTCGAAGTAGTCGCGGCCCGGCGGCGGCTCCCAGAACTCCAGCGCGCGCACGCGGAAGCCGTGGGCTTCGAGCTGCCGCCGCAGCTCCGGCGCCGTCTGCTCGTTGACGTGCATCGCCCGCTCGAAGGGGTCCTCCGGGAACGCGTGCCCGGTCGGCAGCATCATGCGGTTGAACAGGCGGTCGCGATACCCCGCCCACTCGCAGAAGCGGAGCGCCGCCTCGTTCACGCGCCGCACCCAGTGCGGGTACACCCAGTCGCGCACGAAGCGGTTTGGCGAGGTGTGCGCGATCAGGCGGCCGCCCGGGCGCAGGATGCGGCGCAGCTCGTCGAACGCCCGCGCCAGCTCCTGCGGGTAGAGGTGCTCGACGACGTCCATCATGAACACCACGTCGAAGCTTCCCTCCGCGAACGCCAGCGCCTTCACGTCCATCCGCGCGATGTGCAGCCGCTCGCGCGGCGCGGCGCCGGCCGCTGCCAGCGCGGCGCGGGCGATCTCGACGGCCGCGGACGCGTAGTCGATGCCCCACGCGTCGGCCCCCCGCAGCGCTGATTGCAGCACCAGCTCGCCGCGGCCGCAGCCCACGTCGAGCACGCGCCTGCCGCGGAGGCCGTACGGCCCGTCCGGGCTGCCGGCGAGCGAGAGCGCCTTCGCGAAGCGCGGCCCGACGCTGCGGCCGCCGCTCGCGGCGAACTCCTCGTGGCCGTGGCAGTTCGTCAGGTAGTAGTCGCCGGTGTAGACCTCGGGTTCGACGCGCGCCGGCGCGCCTGGCTCAGCCGTCAATATGCAACGCCTCCCGGACGCGCGCGATCGTGCGCGCGCCGATGCGCTCGTCGCGCAGCAGGTCCGCCAGGTACGGGCGGTCGTACCCGGCCGTCAGCAGGTAGCGCGCGAGCCCGTCGACGCGCTCCCGGCGCCCGAGCATCGCGTTCGCGACGAGCTGCCACTCCAGCGACACGAGCGGGATGTGCATCCCGTCGACCTCGCGCACCCGCACCTTGTCGCTCCAGCGCGCGTAGTGGTCCGCGAGGTCGATGACGCCGTCCGCGCAGCGGATGATCAGCGCCCCCATCACCTCCACCTTCACTCCGCGCACCTGGAAGATGCCGAAGTAGCTCGCGTACGGCGCCGAGACGCTGTAGCCCACCGGCCGCACCACCTCGCCCGCCTCCGCCAGGCAGCCCTCCATGATGAACGCGCCCTCCATCGTCGTCGCCAGGTCGATGTCCGGCGGCTGGTAGTCCGGCAGCCCCTGCAGCACCGACGCCGTGCTGCCGACCAGCGCCCACGGCTGCTGCGCGCGGAACATCGCCGGGATGATGCAGCGCATGATCGCCCGGAGCGCCTCGTGCGTCTGCTCGCAGAGGCCGGATGCGGGGACAGGTGCGCACGTCATGGGCCGATTCTATCCGACGCGCCGCGCCAGCCCCTAGCTGGCGCCGCCGCCGGCCGCCGCCCAGCGAATGCGCTAGAATCGTGCCGATGACGGCGCGACAGCAGATCGGACGCCCCAACGCCACCTCGCAGGCGCGGCTCCAGCTCGTGCTCGTGCTGCTCGCGGCGTGGGACCTGCTCGCGTTCCTGCTCGAACTCACGCAGACCAGCCTGCTCAAGGTCGGCAACATCCACGGCGTCCTCGGCGGGCGCGCCGTCGGAGGTTCCGTCGTCGTGCTCGCCATCGCCTACCTGTACGCCGCGCGCAACCCGATCCGCTATCGCTTCGTGCTCTGGCTCGCCTCGCTCGAGCAGCTCATCGCGATGTTCGCCATCACCTTCCACTGGGCGCGTGGCGGCCTCGGCGGGGGCCAGGCGATCGTGCCGCTCCTCGTCGCGGTCGGCTTCCTCATCCTGCTGATGACCAATCTCCCGCGCCAGACGGACGCCTTCTGACGATGGCCGCGGACCCGCCGCCCCGCGACACGCCGGCCGTCACCACGCAGGAGAACGCGATCGCCGTGATCAGCGCCTACGGCGCCTTCCGCGTGCTGCTCGTCCTGCTCGCGGCGTGGACGTTCTTCGCCGGCTTCTCGCTGCTCACCCAGGGCGTCGGCGCCCTCTCCTTCGGCGGCGGCCCCGCCGCGGAGCGCGTCGTCGGCGCCCAGATGCTCGTGCTCGTGCCGGTCTACGGCATCCTCGCCTGGCGGCGCGACGAGTACCGCCTGCTGCTCTGGATCCCCTACGCCGCTCAGCTCGCGATCATCGTGCCGACCTTCTACGACCTGACGATCAGCCACAGCGGCCGCTTCCAGAACAGCGCGCTGATCTTCATCGTCTCGCTCATCTTCTTCGTCCTGCTTGTCTACGTCTGGTGGAGCAGCCACCCGCTGCACCACTTCGCCGGCGGCGACGAGGAGGAGTGGGACGAAGAGGAAGAAGCGGACGGCACCGAGGACGACGAAGACGCCCCGGAC
>JAKAMA010000093.1 GCA_021813085.1 Chloroflexota bacterium
TCCGATCTAAGCGGACGCACGCAGCCGTCGCTCATGCGGTCTCGGGGCGTCGGACGCGACTCGGGGCACGGGCTGCGGACGTCGTCGCCTGTGCCTATTTCCGCAGGTGCGCCGGCACGTAGGTGAACGGCACGGCCTCGCGCAGCTCCGGGCAGGCCACGCGCGTCAACTCGTAGCGGAGCCAGCCGTTCGCCTCGTCGAGCCAGGCGAGCGGGGCCTGGAGCTGCGCCAACTGGCGGCGCGCAGCCTCCTCCTGCAACTGGTCCAGGACGGATGACAGGTCGTGGGAAAGCATGGCAAGGCGGTCCATCATATCGCCTCCTTGCAGGTGAGCGGGACGAAGCGAATTATACGCCGGTTGCGGCCGCATTTGAAGGCCCGCGCGTTACAATCCCGCGACATGGCAGAAGATTCATTCCGCGCTCTCCCGTCTGTCGACCGCGTGCTCGGCGACGAGCGCCTGCGGGGCGCGCCGGCAGCGCTGGCGCTGGACATAACGCGCGAGACGATCGACGCCGCGCGGGCCCTTGTCCGCGCCGGCAGCCCGCCGCCGGCGTACGACGCCATCGTCGCGGACGTGCGTGTGCGCATCGACACTGCGCTTGCGCCACCGTTGCGACCGCTGGTGAACGCGACCGGCGTGATCCTCCACACGAACCTGGGCCGGGCGCCACTCGCCGAAGAGGCCATCGAAGCGATGGCCGCCGTCTCCCGCGGCTACAGCAACCTGGAGTTCGACCTGGCGTCGGGCCGGCGCGGCTCGCGCCACGGCATCCTCGAACCGCTGCTCTGCCGGCTCACGGGCGCCGAAGCGGCGATGGCGGTGAACAACAACGGCTCGGCGGTGCTCCTCGCGCTGTCGGCGCTCGCGGCCGGCCGCGACGTCGTGCTGTCGCGCGGTGAGCTCGTGGAGATCGGCGGCGGTTTCCGCATCCCCGACGTGATGCGTCTCTCGCGCGCCCGCCTGGTCGAGGTCGGCACGACCAACCGCACGCGCATCGCCGATTTCGCCGCCGCGATCGGCGAGCGCACGGCCGCGCTGATGCGGGTGCACGCCAGCAACTTCCGGGTCGTCGGCTTCACCGAGTCGGCGTCCATCGAGGATCTTGGCGCGCTCGCCCGCGAACGCGGCGTCGTGCTGATCGACGACATCGGCAGCGGCTGTCTGCTCGATACCACGCGCTGGGGGCTAGCGCGCGAGCCGACGCCCCGGCAGTCGCTCGCCGCGGGCGCGGGCGTCGTGCTGTTCTCCGGCGACAAGCTGCTCGGCGGCCCGCAGGGCGGGCTGATCGTCGGCCGCCGCCCGCTCGTCGACCGCATGCGGCGCCACCCGCTCGCCCGCGCCGTCCGGCTCGACAAGGCCAGCATCGCCGGCCTCGCCGCGACGCTGCAGCTCTACCTGTCGGGCGCGGCGGAGGAGCGGGTGCCCGTGTGGCGCATGATCGCAATGCCCCGGGAAGCGGTTGCCGCGCGCGCCCAGGCGATGGCGACGGCCATCGGTGAGCGTGCCAGCGTCATCGACGGCCGGTCGATGGTCGGCGGCGGCTCGCTCCCCGAGGAGAGCCTGCCAACGGTGCTCGTCGCGCTCGCCCCGCCGCGGGGCGTGGGCGCGAGCGGTCTCGCCGCCCGCCTGCGCGCGCGGGACATCATCGCGCGCGTCGAGGCTGGCCGCGTCCTCCTTGACCTGCGCACGGTCGACCCTCGCGACGATGCGCCGGTGGCGCGGGCGTGCGTGTTTGGGCTGAGCAGCGAGCGGTCAGAGCCCGGCGCAAACAGCCTCAGCAGCGGACGCTCTTGAACGATGAACGATGATGAACTCACCCCGAGTACGTCCACCCCAGGTCGTCATCCCGCAGCGGCTTGCCGTGGCTGATCTGGCCGCCGTCCGTCACCCGCGCGACGATCAGCGTATGGTCCCCGGTCGGCAGGCCGCCCTCGACCTCGCACTCGAACCAGGCGAGCGCCGCGCGCAGGACGGGGCAGCCGGTGGCGAGCGTCTTGTGGGGGACGCCGGCGAGCTTGTTCAGGGGTGCCCTGTGCGGGTGCGCGCGCCCCTGCACCTTCGCCGGGATCTGCGGCTGCAGGAACGAGGCGATGAGCTCCCGGCTGTCCTCACCCATGACGTTGACGCTGAACACGCGCGTCTCGCGGATGTTTGCCAGCGTGCGTGCGTCATGCTCGAGCGACAGCGCGACCATGCGCGGCTTGAAGGACACCTGCATCAGCCAGTGCGCCGCCATCACGTTGAGCCCCATCGGCCCGTGCGAGCCGATGACGTACATCCCGTAGTTCATCATGTCGAGCGCGGGCTTGGCGTCAGCTTCGGCCATCGGCGGTCTCCAGGGGCTCCGCTCCGATTGTAGCGGCTGCCCGGGCACGCGCGCCCGTCGCCCGCACGGCGCGGCGCGCCGCGCGCGCTGCCCGGGCTTGACAGCGGCGCGCCGGGCGGAGATACTTCGCCACAGGCGAAATATTGGTGCGCCACGAATCACCGGCGCCCGGGGGTGACCGACATGACCCAGGCAGAGGCCCAGCCCCAGGAGTTCTCCCTCTTCGACAATCCCGCCATCGCCGAGAACCCGTACCCGGTCTTCGCGACGATGCGCGCGTCCTCCCCCGTCGTCAGGATGGGGCCGCTGGGCCTCTGGGCCGTCTCGCGCTACGACGACGTGCTCGGCATCCTGCGCAACCACGAGACCTTCTCGTCCGAGGTCAGCGCCGATGTGCTGGCCGGCGAGCCCGCGCGGCCCAGCATGATCTTCAACGACCCGCCCGTCCACACGCGCCTGCGCGGGCTGATTTCGAAGGCCTTCACGCCGCGCATGATCGAGCTCCAGCGCCCGGCCGTGCAGGCATACTGCGAGCGGCTGGTGGGGACGCTCTGCGCTTCGAGCGAGGCGGACCTCGTCGCCGGTCTCGCCTACCCGCTGCCGGTGATGGTGATCGCCAACATGCTCGGCGTGGGCGATGGCGACCTGGCGACGTTCAAGCGCTGGTCCGACGCGATCATCGAGAACATCGGCACCGCACTGTTCGTCGGCGACGACGGCCGGATGGACGAGATCAACGCCGAGTTCGACGCGTACTTCAGGGCCCGTCTGGACAAGCTCCGCCGCAAGCCCGAGGATAACCTGCTCAGCGGCCTCGTCCACGCCGAGAGCGAGGAGGGGCGCCTCAGCGAGGACGACCTGCTCGTGATCTGCCGGCTGCTGCTGGTCGCCGGCAACGAGACGACGACCGGCCTCATCGTCAACTCTGTCCGCGTGTTCTCCGAGTTCCCGCACGTCGTCAGCGAGCTGCGCGCCCGGCCGGACTTCATTCCGTTCGCGATCGAGGAGGTGCTGCGCTACTACGCCCCCTTCGCGGCGACCTTCCGGCGCGCCACGCGCGACGCCGAGGTCGCGGGCGTGACCATCCCCCGGGACGACCGCGTGCTCGTGTTGCTCGCGTCCGCGAACCGCGATGAGCGCCAGTTCGAGCGGCCGGACGAGTTCATCATCGAGCGCCAGCCGAACCGCCACGTGTCCTTCGGCATGGGCATTCACTTCTGCCTCGGCGCGCCACTCGCCCGCATGGAGGCTGAGGTCGCCCTGCGCACCCTGCTGCCGCGCATCACCGCCGTGCGCATCGCCGCCGACACCGAGTCCGCCGCCCTCCTCCGCCCCGGCGGCCCGAAAGCGCTACACGTACACCTGTCGCTTGTTGATGATCCGTCGGCGCTGAATTAGACGCTGCCCGGCGCGAGCCGCCGCAGCATCTCGAGCGACTGGCGCGCCCGTTCGGCCGGCTCGGCGGCCGCCGGCAGGAAGTTCAGCACCGGCACCGTCACGCCCGCATCGATGTACGCCTGGATCTTGCGCCGGCAGGCGTCTGCGCTGCCGTGCACCAGCAGCTCATCGACCGTCCCGCGCGGGATCGCCGCCGTCGCCGCCTTGCGGTCGCCGGCGGCCCACGCCTCCCACATCGGCCGGAGCTGTTCGCCGCGGCCCAGCCACTCGTGGAACTTCGCGTACACCGGCACGGTCAGGTATGCGGCCACGGCGCGCCGGCCGAGGAAGTCGACGAGCGCGTCGTCCTCCGACATGCAGACGAAGATGCGGCAGATGACCTCGACCTGCGCCGGATCCTTCCCGGCTCGCTCGGCGCCCCGCCGCGCGGCCTGCACTGCCTTCGGGACGTCGTCGGCGCCCAGCCAGTTGATGATCGCGCCGTCGGACTCCGCCCCCGCGAGCATCAGCATCTTCTCGCGCAGGGCGGCGATGTACAGGTTCGGCGGCGGCGCGAGCCCGTGGCGCGAGAGCCGCATGCCGTCCACCGCCAGCGTGTCGAGCGTCTCGCTCACCTTCTCACCCGCGAACGCGCGCCGCAGCAACGACGCCATGTCGCGCACGCGCCCGTACGGCTTCTCGAAGGCGACGCCGTTCCATCGCTCGACGATCACCGACGAGCCGGCGCCGATGCCGAGCATCGCCCTTCCGGGCGCCGCCTCCGCGACCGCCATCGCCGACATTGCCAGCGTCAGCGGCGCCCGCGTGTAGACGTTGGCGATCGCCGTCCCGAGCCGCAGCCCGTCCGTCCACGCCGCCGCCAGCGCCAGCGGCGTGAAGCAGTCGACGCCGTCGATCTCGTACGACCACGCGTCGCTGTAGCCCAGCCGCTCCGCCTCGCGGAGCGCATCGCGGTGCGCGTGCAGCGGCAGGCCGTCGAAGGGGAACGTGAAGCCGTAGCGTGCCATGCGCCCATGATCGCCGAGCGCGGGCGCTCAGGGAAGCGTGGCGGCCTGTCGCCACCGCCGCGGCTCATGGATACTGCCCGCGAGGGCCAACCCGGAGGTGGGAGCAGCATGGACACGTACCGCATTATCATCACCAAGCGCGACACACGCGCCTTCCTCGACCGGCCGGTCCCTGTCGAGACGCGCCGCCGCATCCTCCAGGCGGGTCGCATGGCCGGCAGCTCCAAGAACTCGCAGCCCTGCCGATTCGTCGTCCTCGAGGATCCGCGTGTGCGGGAGGAGTTCGCGGCGTGCGGCGACTTCGCCGCCTGGCTGCCGCAGGCCCCCTTCGTCGTCGCCATCGCCGTCGTCGGCGGCACGCGCGGCGAGTTCGATGCCGGGCGCGCCGCGCAGAACATGATGATCACCGCCTGGGCCGAGAAGGTGGCGTCGTGCCCGGTGAGCCTCCATCGCCAGGAGTGCGCGGTCGAAGTCCTTCGCCTGCCTCCGGATGCGCGCGTGCCGATCGCCATCGGCTTCGGCTACCGCGCGAAGCCCGCGAAGCACGCGCCGGAGGCCGCCCGCCTCGGGTGGGACGAGTACGTGCGCATCAATCGCTGGCAGCCATGAGCGGCCACGATTCCCGCACGACGTGAGCGAGTCCGTGGTACCCCGTGGTTCCGCCTCCCCGGCGTTCTTGATCGCCGGCAGCGGCCGTTCCGGCACGAGCGCCGTCGCGAAGCTGCTGCATGCGGCGGGGTTGAGCGTGGGCCGCGACCTCATCGAGCCCGACGCGGCGAACGCCGACGGCTACTTCGAGGAGCGCGCCGTCGTCGCCGTCAATGAGCGGATCCTGCGCGACGCCGGGTTGCACGCGTGGCTCAGCACCGCCACGCGCACGCGCGTCATCGAGGCGGCCCGCCCGCACCTCGACGACATGCGCGCGCTCGTCGCCACGGCGACGCCGGCCTGGAAGGACCCCCGCTTCTCGTGGACGCTCGAGGCGTGGCTGCCACTGCTGCCCGCGCCGCCGCGCGTCATCGTCTGCCTGCGCAGCCCGGGCGAGGTCATCGCGTCGACGCTGCGCTACTACGGCCTCGCCGGCGACGAGGCGACACGCGCGGTCGAGCACCTCTGGCGCGCGCAGTACGAGCGGCTGCTTGAAGTCATCGGCGACCACCGGCTCGGCGCGACGTGCGTCGAGTATGACGCACTCCACGCCGGAGCCGCGGATGCGCTGGCGCGCCTCACCGCCTTCGTAGGCCGCCCGCTCGATGCCGCCGGCGTGCGCCGCGAGCTGCGCCACCACGACGCGCCCGTGCCTCCGGCCTCCCGGGCGCTCTACGCGCGCGTCAGGGCGCTGTCGGCATCGTCGACGGCGGCGCCGGACTGGAAGGGCGGCGCCGCACCGTCAGCGTGAGCCCGCGCACCGCGGTCACGATGACCGTCTCCCCGCTCCGGACCGGGCCATCTTCGGCGACCGCCTTCCAGCGCTCGCCCTGCAGGAACACGAAGCCCTGGGGCGCCAGGTCGGACCGCGCGATCGCGTGCCGCCCGATCATCGCCTGCACCCCGACGGTGGCCGGCATCCGTCGCGCGCGCAGCAGCGTGCGTACCACCATCAGGAAAAACGCCGCGACGACGGCGCCCATCGCCATGACGAGCCAGCGCGACACCTGCAGCTCCGGGTTGCTGCCCGAGACGAGGATGAGCCCGCCCGCGACCAGGGAGATCGCGCCGCCCAGCCCCAGCGCCCCGAAGCCGCCCACGTAGACCTCGGCCGCGAAGAACGCGAACGCCAGGCCGATCAGCGCAACTCCGGCCCAGTTGACCGGCAGCGTGCCCAGTGCGAAGAACGCGAGGATGAGCGCGATCACGCCGAACACGCCGGGGAAGAAGATGCCCGGGTGGATGAGCTCGATCAGCAGGCCCAGCCCGCCGAGCGTCAGCAGCAGGAAGGCGATGTTGGGGTCGCTCAATACCAGCAGCAGCCGCTCGATGAGCGTCATATTCTCGGTGACGCGCGGCGCCGACGCGAGCCCGCTCAGCGTCCGCGGACGGTTGTTCACCGTCACCGTGCGTCCGTCCGCCTTCGTCAGCAAGTCGCTGATATTCGTCGCCTCGTAGTCGACGATGTGCTGCTGCACGGCCTGATTCACCGTCGCCGAGACGCTCTGTCGCACGGCTGCTTCGGCCCAGTCCGCGTTGCGCCCGTGCGCCTCGGCGAGCGCACGGATCTTCGCCGCCGCATCGTTCTCGACCTTCGTGCCGAGCGTGCCGCCGATGTCCCCGCCCGTCGCGCTGACCGGGTGGGCCGCGCCGATGTTCGTCGCCGGCGCCATCGCCGCGACGTGCGCCGCCAGCGTGATGAACGTCCCTGCCGATGCCGCCCGTGCCCCGCTCGGCGCGACGTACACGATCACCGGCACCTTTGCCGACTGGATGCGCTGTACGATCTTGTCCATCGAGTCGGACTGCCCGCCCGGCGTGTCGAGGCGGATCACCACGGCCTTCGCGCCGCCCTGCTCCGCGTCGCCGATGCCGCGGTCGATGTAGCGCTGCATCACGGGGTTGACGTCGGAGTTGGCCGTCAGGATCATCACGGAGTCGCGCACGTTCCTTGCCGCGCAGGAGGCAGCGAGTCCTCCGGCGACGAGTGCGATGATGAGCAGCAGACGCACGCGCCGCGGCGCGACGATGGTGTTCATGGGCGACCCCGGGGACATTGTCGCACCGACGCCTTCTGGGCCACAACGCGTGCGGGCGCCGGCGTTCACATGCCGCTCACGGCCTCCGGCGTGATCTTGATGATTACGCGCACGTCGCCCGGCTGGTTGAACGGATATCTGTCCTGGCCCAGGTACTTCTTGGCCAGCTTGTCGATGTGCGCCGCCGCACCGTCCGTCGTGATCTCGGTCACGCGCCCGCGCACCTCGAGGTAGCGGTACGGATTCCCGGGCTCCTGCACACTCAACGCCACGCGGGGGTCGCGGCGCATGTTGCGCGTCTTCACGCGCTTCTGCTCCGAGTTCACCAGGATGCGGTCGCCCTCTAGGTCGACCCACACGGGCGTGACCTGTGGTGAGCCGTCCTTCATCAGGGTTGCCAGGAAGATGAAGTTCTGCCCCTCGGTAAAGAGCTTCTCTTGGGCTTCGGTCAGGGTGACAGGCACGGCGCGTCCTCTCTCGCTGCTCTCCGGGCTGACGTGTGCCTTGCAGTGTAGCGTCAGCGCGCCCCAGGTGTCAGCGCCCGCCTGCAAGTGCGCTCGCGACGACGGCGCGGCAGCGCGATCTACGCAAGCCCGTGATGACACCGGAACAGGCGATCACGGAAATGCGCACGCGTATTGGCCGTGGAGAACGCTGCGGCATTTTATTTGGACGCGAACGCAA
>JAKAMA010000094.1 GCA_021813085.1 Chloroflexota bacterium
GTAGACGACAGCGCCGCCCAGCGTGCCCGGGATGCCCGCCGCCCACTCGATGTCGCCGTACCCCTGCTTCGCCATCGCCCGCGCCAGCGTCGCGAACGGCGTGCCCGACTCCGCCGTCACGATGAGCGCGCCCTCGCGCTCGTGCGGGCCGTCGACGGCCGTCGCCTGGTTGTCGATGACGACGCCGCGGATGCCGCCGTCGCCGACGAGGATGTTGCTGCCGGCGCCCAGCACGAACGTCGGCGCTCCCGCGTGCCGCGCCGCGACCACCGCCCGCATCAGCTCGCGCGCGTCGCGCACCGTCACGAAGACGTCCGCCGGCCCGCCGATGCCGAACGTCGTGTGGCGCGACAGCGGCTCGCCGCGCTTCGTCGGCGCGATCGCCTGCAACCGCTCGATGAGGCGCTCGTCCATCGTCCCCCCAGGCGGGCCGTCCCAGACGGGCCGTACGGCTGGCCGGCCGCCCTGCGCGGCCTTTCGATACCCGGTGATCGCCGGTGCGACGCGCCGGCAGGCCCGTCCGGGGATCATGCTCCGCCCCGCCGCAGCTTCGCGATCACCTTCGGCCCCACCCGCTCGACGTCGCCCGCGCCCACCGTGAAGAAGACGTCGCCGGCCCGCAGGTCGCGCGCGATCCGCTCCGCCGCCTCGTCCAGCGTCCCGGCATAGGTCGCCGGCGGCGCGACGATCGCGGCCGCCAGCTCGGCGCCGCTGAGGCCGGCGTCGGGCGTCTCGCGCGCCGCGTAGGTCTCGGCGATGTAGAGCGCGTCGATGCCCTCGAAGCACGTCTTCCACTCGTCCAGCAGGTACGCCGTTCGGGTGTAGGTGTGGGGCTGGAAGACCACCACGAGCCGCCGCCCGTCGAACCGCTCGCGCGCCATCGCCACGGTCGTGCGCACCTCCGTCGGATGGTGCGCGTAGTCGTCCATGACGGTCACGCCCGCCGCGTCGCCCACGTACTCGAAGCGCCGCTGCGCACCCCGGTACGACGCCAGCGCCGCCCGCATCACCTCCGGCCCGATGCCGACCGTGCTCCCCGCCGCGATGCCCGCAAGGGCGTTGCTGACGTTGTGCCGCCCCGGCAGCTCGATCGTGAAGGCGCCGATGCCGCGCCCCGACCTTCGCACGTCGAACGTCTGCCCGCGCTCGCCGAAGCGCGAGGCGCCGGCCGTCCAGGTCGCGTCGTGGTCCAGCGCGTACGTCTGCACGTCTCCCGCGCGGATGCCCGTGCCCGCGCCGACCAGCGCTCGCACGCGCGCGTCGTCGGCGCAGGCGATGAGATGGCCGTCCGCGGGCGTGCTGGCGGCGAACTGCGTGAAGGCGCGCTCCAGCTCGTCCACCGTGCCGTAGATGTCCAGGTGGTCCGGCTCGATGTTGGTGATCACCGCCACGTCGGGCGTGTAACTGAGGAACGCCCGGTCGAACTCGTCCGCCTCGACGACGATGTAGCGGCCTTCGCCCGCCGCCGCGTTCGTGCCGAGCGAACGCACCTCGCCGCCGATCAGGTACGTCGGGTCGAGGCCGGCCGCCACCAGCATGTGCGCGATGAGGCCGCTCGTCGTCGTCTTGCCGTGCGTGCCCGCGACGGCGATGCTGTAGCGCCCCTCCATCAGCCGCGCCACCATCTCCGCCCGCTTGATGACGGGGATCGCCCGCCTCCGCGCCTCCGCGATCTCCGGGTTCTCCCAGAACGTCGCCGCCGACGTCGTGACGACGAGCTGCGCGTCGCCGATGTGTTCCGGCGCGTGTCCAATCGCCACGCGCACGCCCAGCTCCTCCATCTGCGCGGTCGTCGCGCTCGCCTTCTGGTCGGAGCCGCTCACCGTGTGCCCCCAGGCGCGGAGGATCCGCGCGATCGCCGACATGTGGACGCCGCCGACGCCGACGAGGTGCACGCGCTCCGGGATGCGCTCGGCCGTCATGCCGCCACCTCGATCAACAGCCGCGCCAGGTCCCTCGCGGCGTCCGGGCGCGCCAGCCGCCGCATCGAAGCCCGCATCGATACCAGCCGCGCGTCGTCGTCGAGCAGCGCCAGCACCGTGTCCGCCAGCCGGTCCAGCTCGTCGTTGCGCACGACGAGCGCGGCGCCCTGCGCGTGCAGGAAGCGCGCGTTCGGCGCCTGCGACCACCCCTCGTACTCGCCCGGCACGAGCACGGCCGCCGCGCCCGCCGCCGGCAGCTCGCCCAGCGTCGACGCCCCCGCGCGGCTGACGACGAGGTCCGCCGCGTGCATCGCCGCCGCCATGTCGTCGAGGTACGGCCGGACGATGTAGCGCGCCTGGCGCTCCGGCGGCAGCTCCTGCCGTGCGTCGAGCGCGCGCGCCTCGTCGGCTGCGCCCGTCACGTGCAGCACCGCGGCGCGCGCGACGAGCCGCGGCAGCGCGGTGACGACCGCGTCGTTGATCGCATGCGCGCCGAGGCTGCCCGCGGCGACCAGCACGACCGCGCCGTCGCGTGGAAGCCCGAGCCGCGCACGCGCCGTGTCCCGGTCGAGCGACCAGAACGCCGCCCGGACCGGGTAGCCGACGACGGCCGTGCGCTTCGCCGGCAGATGCGCGAGCGCCGCATCCGATGTCGTCGCCACCCGCGTCGCCAGCCGCGCGAGGAGCCGTACCGCCCAGCCCGGCGTCACGTCCGGCAGATAGACCACCAGCGGCCGCCGCAGCAGGCGCGCGGCGATGCCGACCGGCACGCTGGCGTAGCCGCCGGTGGCGAAGACCGCGTCCGGCCGGAACCGCAGCATGATCCCCAGCGCCTGCAGGCTGCCGCGCCCCAGCGACAGCAGTCCGCGCGCGAAGGCCAGCGGCGATGCCACCCGCAGTTGCCCCGCCGCGATCGCCCGGAACGCGATGCCTTCGCGCGGCACGATCGTCTCGTCGGCCCTTCCGTGCACGCCGACGTACAGCAGCTCCAGCGGCGTCGCGCGGGCCCGCAGCTCGTCCTCGAGCGCGCGCGCCACGGATAAGCCCGGGTAGACGTGGCCGCCGGTGCCTCCGCCCGCGAACACCACCTTCAATGCGCTCCCTTCCGCTGCGGCCATGCCGGTGTGGTCGTTTTGCCCCGCGGCGCCGCTTCCGGCCGCGGCTTCCCCGGCGCCTTGCGCGTCGTCTTCCGCGTCGTCCGCACGATCGTCTCGGACCCGTCGGCCGGCTTGAGCTTCTTCACGATCCCCTTCACGTCGACCCCGTAGCGTGAGACGCTCAGCAGGATGCCGACCCCCGCGAGCATCGACATCAGCGCCGAACCGCCATAGCTCAGGAAGGGCAGCGGGATGCCTGTCAGCGGCAGCGTGCGCGTGATGCCGCCGATGTTGATCAGCGTCTGGTAGCCGATCCACGAGACGATGCCGACCGCCAGCAGCGAGCCGAAGTCGTCGCGCGCCCGCACCACCACCCGGAACCCCCGCACCAGCAGCACCGCGAACAGGATCATCACCACCACCGCGCCGATGAACCCCAGCTCCTCGCCGATGATCGCGAAGATGCCGTCGGTGTGCGCACCCGGCACGTAGAAGAACTTCTGGCGGCTGGCGCCCAGCCCCAGCCCGCTGAGGCCGCCGCTGCCGAGCGCGATCAGCAGTTGCAGCGTCTGGAACCCGCGCCCGCTCGGGTCCTGCTCCGCCGAGATGAAGGCGAAGATGCGGTCCACCCTGTACTGGCCGCTGAAGATCAGCAGCGTCGCGACGACGCCGCCGATGCCGAGGAACGCCATCAGGTGTGTCAGCGACGCGCCGGCCACAAATACCAGCGTCATCGTCGTCAGGACGATGACGATCGTCGTGCCGAGGTCCGGCTCGAGCATGACGAGGCCCGCCACCAGCCCGACGAGCACGACGAACGGGAAGAAGCCTGTCCAGAACGCCTTGACGTGCTCGCCGCGGCCGGCCAGCCAGGCCGAGACGTAGATGATCAGCGCCAGCTTCGCGAATTCGCTCGGCTGCAGCGGCGGCACCGGCCCGCCGACCGAGATCCAGCGCGAGGCGCCGTTCCGCGCGTAGCCGATGCCTGGCAGGAGCACCGCGACCAGCCCCAGGATTGCCGCCAGCATCAGCAGCGGGCTGATCACGCGCAACTGGCGGTAGTCGCTCTTCATCAGCGCGAACATCGCCACGGAGCCGACGACGGCGAAGAACACTTGCCGGAAGACGAAGTAGTTCGGGTCCCCGAACTCCAGGATCCCCAGCGCGAAGCTCGAGCTGTATACGGCGATGCATCCCAGCACGACCAGCACGACCACCGCCAGGGCGATCGCGTAGTCCGGGCTGTTCACCCGCAGCCGCGAGGGGTGCGCGGTGACGGCCATCAGGCGTCCTCCGTGTCCGCTGCCAGCGCGCGGACGAGGCGGCGGAACTCCTCGCCCCGCTCCTCGAAGTTGGCGTAGGCGTCGAAGCTCGTGCAGGCGGGCGAGAGCAGCACGACGTCGCCGTTCCCTGCCATCTCGTGCGCCGCCCGTACCGCCTCCGCGAGGGTTGCTGCCCGCACCGTCCGCGGGCGTCCCCCGGCTGCGACCAGGCCCGCGCGCGCCTCGACCGCCGCTTCGAGCAGCGGCCCGTCCGCGCCGAAGAAGACGATGCCGCTGCAGCGGCGCAGCGCCTCATCCGCGAGGTCCTCCTTCGGCAGGTCCTTGTCCTTGCCGCCGAGCAGCAGGACCAGCGGCTCGACGAATGAGCGCACGCCCGCGAGCGCACGCTCCGGCGTCGTTGCGATGCTGTCGTTGACGTAACGCACGCCCGCGACCTCGGCCACGAACTCCAGCCGGTGTGGCACCGGCTGGAACGCCCGCACCGCCCGCGCGATCTCCTCGCCGCTCACCCCGGCGACCGCCGCGATCGCCGCGGCGGCCAGCACGTTGTCGACGTTGTGCGCGCCCCGCAGCGGGATCTCCTCCAACGGCAGCACCATCTCCTCGATGGCGTCGCGGCGCAGGAAGATGGCGCCGTCGCGCACGAACGCGCCGTTGCCCGGCAGTTCGCCGGACGAGGTGAAGTGCCACGCCGCCGCCGGCGTCAGTCCCGACATCGCCGCCGAGAGCGGGTCGCGCAGGTTCAGCACGACCACGTCATCCGCCGTCTGGCCGCGCACGAGGCGCTGCTTCAGCGCCACGTACTCTTCCCAGGAGAAGCGGTCGAGGTGGTTCGGCGTCACGTTGAGCACGGCGGCGATGTGCGGCGCCGCGTCCAGCAGTTGGAGCTGGGTGTGGCTCACCTCGACGACCGCCCACGTCTCCGCGTCCATGCCATCGAGCAGGCCGAGCAGGCCCGTGCCGATGTTGCCGCCCACGATGTGCTTCCGCCCCCCCGCGCGGAGCATCGCCGCCACGAGGCTCGTCGCGGTCGTCTTGCCGCTGCTCCCGGTGATGCCGATCGTCGGGCCCGGGCACTGCTCGAAGAACCAGCGGGTCATGGAGCTGATCGGGATGCCCCGCCGCCGGGCTTCGGCGACGGGCGGCGCGTCGAGGGGGACGCTCTGGGAGACGAACAGCACGTCGCTGTTCGCGATCAGATCGGTACGGTGCGGCCCCAGCGCGTACGTGATGGGTAACCCCTCGAGTTCGCGAATGCGCGCCGTGAGGGATGCGGGCGGCTTGCTGTCGGCCACGGTGACGGCCGCGCCGTGCGCGGCCGCGTAGCGCGCAACGTCGACGCCTTCGATGCCGAGACCGAGTACGGTCACCCGTTTCCCCACCAGGAAGTCTCGTTCACCAGTCATAGCAGCTTAACAATTCCCTGTCAATAGGGTCCGCCGCACAGTTCGCAAACTTTGTCCGGTGTCCGCCCGTGCGCGTGACGGGGCGATGGCATCGTCCCGCGCCTCCCCCTCCGCCTTCTTCCAGTGTCCGACCCCGGTGGCCCCCCATGCCCCGTCCCTCACCGCAGCGTCGCCAGCGCCACGCCGCACAGCGCCCCCACCACCCCCACCGCAAGGAAGCGCGCCGTCACCGTCGTCTCCGGCCAGCCGGCCTTCTCGAAGTGGTGGTGCAGCGGCGCCATCCGGAAGAACCGCTTGCCGCCGGTCAGCCGGAAGTAGCCGATCTGGATCACGTCCGCCAGGATCTCCGCGACGAACACGACCCCGATTACCGGCGCCAGCAGCCACCACCCCGTCATCAGCGCCACCACCGCCAGCGCCGCGCCGAGGGCCAGCGAGCCCGTCTCGCCCATGAACACCCGCGCCGGGTAGGCGTTGTACCAGAGGAACCCCAGCAGCGAGCCCACCACGGCGAAGCTGAAGGTCGCCACACCGGTCTGGCCCTGCACGAGCGCGATCGCCCCGAACGCCGCGAAGGCCACCGCGCACGTGCTGCCGGCCAGCATGTCCAGCCCGTCGGTGACGCCGACCGCGCTCGTCATCGACACGATCACCGCGAACGCGACGATGATGTACGCGGGACCGATGTCGTACGCGCCGAAGTGCGGCACGAGCAGCCGCGGCGCGTCGATGGCGCTGTAGAGCAGCCACGCCGCCACCACCGCGACCGCCGAGAACCCCATGAGCTTGAGGGCCATGCCCGTCCGCGCGTGCGCCTCGCGCTGCCGGCGGTTGACGAGCGTCCCCAGGTCGTCGAAGAAGCCGACCGCGCTGATCACGGCGACGACAGCGACCGGCAACAGCACGTTGCGGTCCTTCGGCACCGCCGCCGCCAGCCCGCCCGCCAGCACCACCGCCACGATGAGCAGGCCGCCCATCGTCGGCGTGCCCTCCTTGACCAGGTGCGACTGCGGCCCCTCGCTGCTGATCGCCTTGCCGACCTTTCGCGCCCGCAAGAAGGCGACGAGCGGCCGCCCGCCGGCGAAGGCGGCGATCGCGCAGGCGGCGCCGGTGAAGAGCGCGTACGGCACTATGCCTCCCTCAGCTCGTCGGCTACGGTCTCGAGCGCCAGCGCGCGCGACGCCTTCACCAGCACGACGTCCCCCGCGCGCAGCTCCGGCGCGAGGACGCGCGCCACCTCGCCCTTGTCCTCGAAGAAGCGCACATCTCCGTGTCCGGCCTCGCGCCCGGCCTCGCCGATCATCCGCCCCAGCGCGCCGACGGCGATGATCGTGTCCGCCACCGCCGCCGCGCGCCGCCCGACGTCGCGGTGCCCCGCGGCCTCGGCGGCGCCCAGCTCCCGCATGTCGCCGAGGATCGCGATTTTGCGCCCCGGCATCTCTCCCAGCAGGTCCAGCGCGGCCAGCATCGAGGCCGGGCTCGCGTTGTAGCTGTCATCCACGATCGTCGAACCGCCGGCGCCGCGCTCCACACGGAAGCGCACCGCAGGCGCCGCCCCGGTCAGCGCGTCGGCCACGTCCTGCAGCGTCAGTCCGTCGACCAGTCCGACCGCGGCCGCCGCGAGCGCGTTGTGTACGAGCGCTCGCCCGGGCAGCCGCGAATACACCGCCTCGCGCTCGTTGCCGTGCACGAGCGTGAAGCTGACGCCGTTCAGGCCGTGGCCGCGCACGTCCTCGGCCCGCACCGCCGCCGCGCGCGAGAGACCGAAGGTGATGACGTGGGCGCGCGTCTGCGCCGCCATCGCCGCGACGGGCGGGTCGTCCGCGTTCAGTACGGCCACGCCGTCCTTCGGCAGCGACGCCGGCAGCACCGCCTTCTCGCGCGCGATCGCCTCGATCGTGCCCAGCCGCTCCATGTGCGCCGGCCCCACCATCGTCACCACGCCGATGTCCGGCTTCGCCATCGCGCACAGCAGCGCCATCTCGCCCTCCGCCCACATGCCCATCTCCAGCACCGCGCGGCGGTGCCGCCGCGTCAGTTCGAGCAGGACCAGCGGCATGCCGATCTCGCTGTTCAGGTTCCCCTCGCTCTTCAGCACCCGGTACTTCGTCGCCAGCACGGCCGCGACGATCTCCTTCGTCGTCGTCTTGCCGACGCTGCCCGTGATCCCCACCACGCGGAGCTGCCGCTGCGCCGCGCGGCGCTGCGACCCCAGCGCCTGGAGCCCGGCCAGCGGGTCGCGCACGACGTACTGCGCGACCTCCGCCGCCACCGTGCGGGCGACGATGGCGCCCGTCGCGCCGCGCCGTGCCGCGTCCGCCACGAAGTCGTGGCCGTCCGCGCGCTCGCC
>JAKAMA010000095.1 GCA_021813085.1 Chloroflexota bacterium
GGCGTGGCGCCCGGACCCGCGCCGGCACCCGGCGCCAGCGCCCCGCTGCCCGCGAGCGTCGGCTGGGCCGGTGCGCTTGCCGCCGGGTTCGCGCCGCCGCCCGAGCAGCCCGCGATAGCCAGCGCGCCAATGACGAGGCCCGCCCCGACCACGACCCTGACGTTGGTGACGTTCACCGTTGCTCCACCTCCTCTGCCCGCGCCGCGGCCGCGCCCGGCACTGCCGGCAAGTGTCAGCGCCCCGGATGAAATGTCCATGAAGCCACGGTGAGGGTTTGGCGAGCGGAGGCGCGGTGGTCCTTCGCGCCGGTGCCGCGACGGGATGGGTCTTACGGGGCGTGGCCCTCGCGATGTGTCAGGGGGACCCGATCAGCGAATACGTATTGGCGAGATCGTCCTGGATGACGGTGGCCTCGGGCCCGGGGCTCTGGACGCGGAGCGTCGCGTCGATCGTGCGGACCCGGTAGGTCCAGCCGGGCGGAAGCTTGATGCGACTGGCGAGTGCCGGAAGGTCGGATGCCGAGAGGTCCGCGTCGTGCTGCTGACTGTACGACTGCATGACGTACACCTTGCCGCTTGGGTCCACCAGCTCATAGACCTGCGAGCCTTTCGCGTACTCGAAGATCGCCCCGCGCGCGACGCGATGTCCCGCATATGGCGCCATGTTCGGAGGGGGAGGCCCCAGGTCGACCGTCGCGGCACGGAACATGGTCAGTGAGCCGAACATCGTCTGCTGGCGAGGGCCGGCTGGATCCTTCTCGATGGCGTCCATGAGCCAGTAGCGCGGACCGTTGAGGAGCACAGCAAGGACCCCGCGTTTCGCCTTGATCGCGCCAGCGTCCAGCGCGTTCCAGGCCGCCGGTGGGCAATCGTTCAAGCCGTAGGTGTTCCAGACCTCGGCCTTCAGCCGTCCATCGACCAGCCGCGCGAGGAGCACCTCGCAGTAGCGCCTGCCGCGGGTTCCCTCCACGCGGGGCCACCCGTGTGCATTCGTGAATGTGCCGGTGGGATCCCCACCGGTAGCCGCTTCCCGCGATGCCGCCGGCGTCGCCGCCGGCTCCGCGCTCTTGCTGGATGCCTTCGAATTGCACGCCACGCCGGCGATCAGGGTCACGCCGACGAGGAGGATGAGCGACGGTTGGTGCGGTGAGACCCGTCTCTCGGGGCGCATGCGTCGAACGTGCACGGTGTGCCCTTCTCCGCGGGTTTCCGATTCAGGAAGGGCGCTTCACGACGGCCACCCGCTCGGTGTCTCGCGCGACGCGAATCGGCCCCGCGTAGACGTCGCTCATGCCCGCTCCGAATGCGGCGACCTGTCCGGGATCGTTTGTGATGGGCGGGATGATGTGCGTGAGCACGATCTCGCCCACGCCAGCATCGTGCGCGAGCGCGGCGATCTGATCGGTGGCGATGTGGTAGGACGGCACGTCCGACAGCAAGCCGGACTCGCGCGTCATGCCCGCCGCGTTCAGGCCCGCGATGCGCTGCTCCATCATCGGCAGGTTCATCGCCTCGCAGACAAGCAGATCGGCGCCCCGCGCGGCCGCCGCCAGCGAGTCGCACAGCGAGGTGTCGCCCGACAGCACCGCCACTCGCCCATCGAAGCTGAACCGGTAGCCGAATGCGGGCACGACCGGGAAGTGATCGACTTCGAAGCTCTCGCAGCGCAGCCCCGTGAGGTCGAGGAAGGCGTGCGGCTCCGGCGTTGCCGGGATCTCGGTCACCTCGACGCGGATGCCGTCCGGGTGGAGCTTGTCACCGTGGTGCGCGATGCGGAAGCCGATGTCCCGGCGCAGGGCGAGCAGGAACCCCTCGACCATCTCTGCCGTCCCTTCGGGTCCGAAGACGCGGAGGGGTGTCTGCGCGCCTGCCGTCCAACGCAGGAACAGGAAGTCGGGGAAGTCCGTCATGTGATCGGTGTGCATGTGGGTGAAGAGCGCCGTATCGATCACGCTCGGCCGTATGCCAGACGGCAGGATCCTGCGAGCGGCGCCCCAGCCGCAGTCCACAAGCACGTGCGTGTCACCGGCGACGACGACGTTGCCGGCGCCGCAGCGGTCCGGGTTGGGAAGCGGGCTGCCCGTGCCCAGGAACGCGATCTCGAATCGCTCGCTCATGCAGGCTCCACCTTCCGCAGCCGCGCTTACCGTAGCATTGTGGCACTAATAGTGTCAATTAGCAGAAAGTTGGACTCGCGCACGGAACAGAGGGGACTCGGAGGTGCGCGGTGGAGGCGCGGAAGATGTGCGGCCAGACGGCCCGCATCAGACAGTAGGCGCGCGGCTCGCGCGGGCGGAAAGGCGCACGACGAGCGAAGGCGCCAACCCACGCGGGCTGAAGGACCGCGCTCCGAAAGCGCGCGCTACGGTGCCCGCGCCGAGTCCACGACTGATGGTTCATCTGGGGGCCGGCGCACCGCGGGACAGCAGGCGCGCCCTCAGCGTCCGCGCCGGCCGCCGAGCAGGCTCGTGAGGCCCACGCGCATCACCTCTCCGATCTGCTTCGCCGTCTGACCCTGGCCAAGCCGGAGCAACTCGTACGCCTCGAACGAGCAGAGGACCTCCGCCGCGCCCAGGGTGGCGTTGCGCGCGCTTCGGCTCAGCGGCCGCAGCTCGCCGGCGAAGTGGCGCTCGACCTGCCGCCGGAACAGATGCCGGCTACGCGCCAACCCGTCCGCCAGGACGGGCTCGAAGGGGGCGCGCAGGCGCGATACGCGGGCGACCGGCAAGATCGCCTCGAACAGCCGGAGGCGCTGCGCGACCAGCCGATCGATGCGATCCTCGATCGCGCCCGTGCCCAGACCAGGCAGCTCGACGAGGTGACTGACACGCCCGGTCTGGCGCTCAATCGCCGTGCGGTCGAGGGTATCGAGGTCGTCGAAGTAGCGGAACACCGAGCGCCGCGACACGCCGGACCGCGCGGCGATCTCATCGGCACCGGGACGCAGATTGCCCTCGTTGAACAGGTCGAGCAGCGCATCGACCACCGCGCTCAGGTTGCGGTCGCGCCAGGCGCGGCGGCCGTCAACGGCCTGGGCGGCATCGGCGGTCGCGCGTGCACGGCCGGCAAGGCGGGTGCCGGAGGGACTGGTGCGAGCCCGCGTTGGCATGCCGCATGATGTCCCTGTGCCGCTGCGCGTGTCAACTTGCGTTGGCACCCGGAGTGCCATCTACTATCAGGCGTGGAGCGTGCACCTTGAAGAACCTCGATTCGAGCGGGCCGATACCCGGATACTTCGACAGCCCGTTTCCGGCGGAGGACGGCGGCCCCAGACGCCAGCTCATCCCCCGCTCGCCGGGTCTGGCGCTGCAGCCAGGCGAATCCCTCGCGGTCACATCACGGCAGGCGCTGTTCGCCAACATGGTCGTCCTGCGCAATCCGGGCGAAGTCTTCGTGCAGGGAAACTCTCAGCCGTGGGAGAACACGACGTCTTGGGTAGAGCGCATCGACCCGGTATCGCTCGCAACCCTCGCACGCTCGCCCGATCTTCCGGGTGGGCCCTTCTGGGCCGGCGGTATCCTCGCGCACGAGAACGGCTACCTGTACGTGACGTACGGACGCTTCTGCCACAAGCTCGACACCGGTTGCAACCTCATCGCCAGCCATATGCTTCCGCGGCCACACCCATACAACAGCCTGCTCGCGCTCTCCGACGGCAATCTGGTCATGAAGGACTTCGTGCGCGACGGCTCGTCGCGGTCGTACTTCATCGTGCTCGAACCGGGTCACCTGGAACCGGTCGGTCCCGAAGTCACGGTACCGGAAGGCTCCATCGCCCGCATCTCGAGCGATCGAGGCGCGTCCGGCGAATCCGTGTACGTCGTCGGCGACCACACGATCTTCCGCTACCGGTACGACGGGGGCACGCTGCGCATCGACGACGCATGGTGCTTCCGCTACCGGACGCGGCCGCCCACCGAACAGTCGTACGGCTGGGATCCGGTCATCGCTGATGGTTGCGCGTGGTTCATGGATAACGGCGACAACAACTTCCGCGGGAACTTCAAGGGCACGGGCGTCGCGACCGGCCCGCTCCACCTGGTCCGCGTGTCGCTGAGCGATCCGGAAGATGCGGAGATCTACACGCCGTTCGGCCTCCTACACGGCACGATCGTGAACCCGCCGCTGATCGACGCGTCCCGCCACATCGCCGTCACATACGACAGCGGCAACGCACGGATCGCCGGATTCCGGTACGGACGCGGCACGTTCGAGGGCCTGTGGGAGCATGCGTTCGGAGCGAGTAACCATTTCCTGCTCTTTGCCGACACGGGTGAGATCGTCGTGAACGACTTCGACGGGCACACCGAGCACGTCGTGGTGCTTCATATCGAGACGGGCGCAGAATTGGCGCGCGTCGCGACGGGTAGCCCGGTCCAGGCGGCGCTCTTCCAGTCCCCGGGGTGGGCGCGCGATGTCTACACGTGTACCTTCACGACGCTTTCACGGACATTCGTCGCGTCGAAAGGGGGGTCAGCGGCGCGCAGCGCGGGGGCCGAGTCGGCCGGACACGGTGAGGGAGTCTGATGTCTGAGATCTACATCCAGTCGCTGCGCAACCGGATCCGGGCGATGAACACGCTGTACGCGCGGTGCGTCGTGGACATGACCCTCGAGCACGTCAACCACCACGAACGCACCGGCGTCCTGCCGATTGCCTTCAGCCTCAGCCACTACGTCCGCGCGCAGGATCAGGCGATCAGCGCTCCCTTTCTGCGCGATCGCCCGCTCTGGGAACGCGGCGAGTGGGCTGAACAGGTCGGTGTGACGGTCGATCGCCTTGGCCGCGAAGAGACGGTCGAAGAGATGGAGCAGATCCGGTTCGCCGACTTCGACGCATGGCGGCGGTACCAGACCGCCGTGCTCGATCGCACGGATCGGGTGCTGGACACACTGACAGACGATCTCCTCGCGGAGATCCTGGCGCCGCAACTGCCGCCGAATATGCAGCAGATCTTCTGCGCGCTCGTGATTGGTCCCGGCGCCCCGCTCCGGAAGCTCGACGTGCTGGAGTGCTTCGTGTACCAGCACGGCCTGCGGCACATGGGAGAGATCGAGCACGGACGCGCGCTCGTCGGGCTGCGAGGAATGACGAGCTAGTGTTGCTCGCGTGGCGGGGGGATCCTGCGGATCCTGGGACGCGCACGGCTATACTGCCACCCTCACCATAGCAGCATGACACAGGCAACGTTCGGTAGTTTGTGGGACGGAGGCGGCGATGGCTCGGCAGTTCAAGGGGATCATCGGACGCACGGCGGCAGAATCGACGCCGTGGTGGCCGGAACCGGTGCGGGCGCCCGAGGGCGCGCCCAACATCGTCTACATCGTGCTCGACGACGTCGGGTTCGGCCAGATCTCCTGCTTCGGCGGCCTCTGCGAGACGCCGAACCTCGACCGCCTCGCCGACAACGGCCTGCGTTACCGCAACTTCCACACAACGGCGCTCTGCTCGCCGACCCGCACGTGTTTGCTCACCGGACGCAATCACCACGCCAACGGCATGGCCAGCATCGTCGAGAACGCGAGCGGGTTCCCCGGCTACACCGGCGAGATCCCGTTCGAGAACGGCTTCCTCTCCGAGATCCTGACGCCGCACGGCTACGCGGCGTACGCAGTGGGCAAGTGGCACCTCACGCCCCACCAGGAGATGAACATGGCCGCGCCGCGGCACCGCTGGCCACTCGGCCGCGGCTTCGAGCGCTTCTACGGGTTCCTCGGCGGCGACACCAATCAGTGGCAGCCGGACCTCGTATACGACAATCATCAGATCGCGCCGCCGCGCACGTACGAGCAGGGCTATCACCTCACGGAAGACCTCGCCGATCGCGCGATCGAGTTCGTCACGGACCTCAAGAACGTCACGCCCGAAAAGCCGTTCTTCCTGTACTTCTGCACCGGCGCCGGGCACGCGCCGCACCACGCGCCGCGCGAGTGGATCGAGAAGTATCGCGGCAAGTTCGACATGGGCTGGGACCGCGCGCGGGAGATCATCTTCGAGCGGCAGCAGCGCATGGGCGTCGTGCCGCCCGGTACGGACCTCACGCCGCGCCCGCATTGGATCCAGGAGTGGGACACGCTGCCGGACGACGAGAAGCGCCTGTACGCGCGGATGATGGAGGTGTTCGCCGGCTTCATCTCCCACACGGACCATCACATCGGCCGCGTCATCGACTTCCTCGACCAGATCGGGGAGCTCGACAACACGCTCATCGTCGCGGTCTCGGACAACGGCGCGAGCGCTGAAGGAGGTCCCCACGGCTCGCTCAACGAGGCGAACTTCTTCAACCGCGCGCCGGAGTCCGCGGAAGAGAACCTTGCCCGCATCGACGAGCTGGGCGGGCCGCACACGTTCAACCACTACCCGTTCGGGTGGGCATGGGCCGGGAACACGCCGTTCCAGCGCTGGAAGCGCGAGGTGCACGAGGGCGGCGTCGCCGACCCGTGCATCATCCACTGGCCGGCCGGCATCAAGGCCCGCAACGAAGTGCGCGGCCAGTACGCGCACGCCGTCGATGTCGTGCCCACGGTGCTCGACGTGCTCGGCGTCCAGCCGCCCGCCGCGATCCGCGGCGTGCAGCAGTCCCCCATGCACGGCGTGAGCTTCGCCGCGACCTTCGACGACGACACCGCCGCCAGCAAGCACGAAACCCAGTACTACGAGATGCTCGGCAACCGCGCGATCTATCACCGCGGCTGGAAGGCCGTCACCTATCACGGCACCGAAGGCATGATCTACGACGGCGTCACGGATCCCCGGAAGCCGTTCGACGAGGACCACTGGGAGCTGTACCACGTCGAGGAGGATTTCTCCGAAGCCCACGACCTGGCGACCGAATACCCGGAGAAGGTGCGCGAGCTGGAATCGCTCTGGTGGGCGGAAGCGGGCCGCTACGACGTCCTGCCGCTCGACGCGCGCAGCATCGGCCGCGCGCTTGGCCGCCCGCGGGTCTCGCGTCGCCGCCTGCGCTTCGTCTACTACCCGGGCGGCGCGTCGGTCGAGATGGACGCCGCCGTCAACATCAAGAACCGCTCCCACACCATCACCGCGCAGGTCGCGATCCCCGCGGGCGGCGCCGAAGGTGTGCTCCTCGCGGACGGCAGCCGGTTCGGTGGCTACTCGCTCTACGTGAGGGACGGCAGGCTCTGCTACGCATACAACCTGCTCGGCAGGGCGCGCTTCCACATCGTCTCGGACGAGCGCGTTCCGGATGGCCCGTGCAGCCTGGCGTTCGCGTTCGAGAAGACGGGCCCGGAACCGTTCGGTGCAGGCGGCATTGGCCGCCTCTACATCAACGGGCGCCAGGCCGGTGAGGGGAAGCTGCCCCGCACGGTGCCGTTCATCTTTGGCCTTGGCGGCGGGCTCCAGTGCGGACGCGACGCGGGGAACCCGGTGACGGAGGAGTACGCCTCGCCCTTCGCCTTCACCGGCACGATCAGGCGCGTCGTCGTCGACCTGAGCGGTCCCGAGCCGCCGCGCGACCTCGCCCAGGAAGACCGCATCGAGATGGCGCGGCAGTAGGCACGACCCGCCTCGTCAGGCGGCGCCGTGGCAGCGCTTGAACTTCCGGCCGCTGCCGCAGGGACAGGCGTCGTTCCGTCCCGAGGCGCGCAGGCGGTCGAGGATCTCCCGGTCCCCGCGCGCGATGTCCGCCATCACGTTGGCCGGTGCCCTGCCGTGCCTGAGCTCGTCCGCCATGAAGCGCATCGGCCCGTCGACGTGGTGGAAGAAGGCCTTGTACCCCGCACAGAGGTAGTTCAGCCCTGGCTCACCGTCCGGCGTGGCGATGAACCGGTTCTTCGGGCACTCGCCATGGCAGGCGAAGCGCACGTCGCACTCGCGGCAGTAGCGCGGGAGCGTGTCTCGCTTCGCCGCTCCGAACGCGCGCTGCTGCTCCGAGGCGACGAGCTCGATCATCGGCGTGTTGTGGATGTTTCCCAGCAGGTGCGCG
>JAKAMA010000096.1 GCA_021813085.1 Chloroflexota bacterium
CGGCCGCGATCAGCGCGTCGGTGCACGGCGGCGTGCGCCCGGTATGCGCGTGGGGCTCGAGCGTGACGTACGCGACGGCGCCGCGCGCGGCGGCGCGCGCCGCGCGCAGCGCCACCACCTCGGCGTGCGCCTGTCCGGGTGGCTGCGTCGCGCCCTCGCCGACGACGCGGCCTTCGCGCACGAGGACGCAGCCGACGCTCGGGTTCGGACTCGTGCTGCCCAGCACGGAGGCCGCCAGCTCCAGCGCCCGCCGCATGTACTCCGTTGTCATGCTCGCAGGATAGCGTGCGGCCCAGGAACTGGAGGCACAGTGAGGGGTCAGGTCCGCTGCGCAAGCTGCCGGTACAGCGCGTCCATCTTCGCCATCTCGCGCTCGTTCAGCCCCCGCTCCTCGACGATCCGCCGGTTGAGTTCCACCGCCCGCCTGCGCAGCCTGCTGTCGCACAGCGCCCGCTCGATGCGCTCGCCGAGCAGGTCCGGCCGGTGCAGTGGTACCCGGAAGCCGTTGACCCCGTCCTCGACCAGTTCGCGCTGCGTCGGCAGGTCCGACACGATCGGGAAGCAGCCGGCGGCCATCGCCTGCAGCAGCGCGACCGAGGTCCCGTCCGACGAGGGCACCGAGACGAACACGTCGGCCGCGTGCAGCGCCAGTCGGAACTGCGGCCGGTCGAGGAAACCGGCGAACTCCACCGCATCGTCCAGCGGCGCCGCCGCGCACCGCAGCTCCGCGGTCTGCGACCCGCCGTGCGCGACGACGAGCCGTACGCCCGGCATCGATGGCCGCACGCGTCCGAACGCCGCGATGATCTCGTCGACGTTGTACAGCGGCTCGTGGGCACGCGTGCTCAGCACGCACGGTCGCCGCAGGGGATCTGGCGGGCGCACGTTTACCGACAGCTCGATGTCCTCCATGAAGAAGCCGTCAGCGCCGAGCGTCACCAGCTCGACGCGCTCGCGCCGCGCGCCGAGCGCGACGAGCCGCTCCGCCATGTAGCCGTTGTTCGACGTCAGCAGATCCGCCCTCCCGATCGTCCACTTCGCGATCGCGCGCGACACCGGATCGCGCTCGGGCTCGACGAGCACATCCGATCCCCAGCAGGTGACGACGTACGGGTGGAAGCCCGCCGACGCGCCGTAGAACCCGTGCTCGACGAGGAAGTGCGCGTGCAGTACGTCCGGCGCGATCGCGCGCACGACGCGCGCCAGCCCCGCGCGCCGGTACCGCAGCGCCTGCGCCAGCCGCACGAGCCCGCGCGGCATGCGGCCGAGGATCGCCGATGCGCCACCCGCGGTCTGCACGCCACCGGCCATCCGCGCCGCTTGCCGCGCGCCTCGCGCCCCCGGCCGCAGCACGTGCACCGTCACGCCGTCGAGGGGCTCCGCCGGCTCGTAGAAGCTGATCGCGTGCAGGTCGTGCCCGCGATCGACCGACGAGCGCAGCCACGCGCGCGTGTGCACGCCATCGACGTCGCCGAGCACGGCGATCCGCAGCCCGGGCGGGCCGGCTGGCGTTCCTGCCGGTGCCTCGCCTGCCGCCGCCAACGTCAGCCACCCGCCCGGCCATACGGCCCGTCTGGGCGCGCCGCTTCCGGCTGCGCTCCCGGGCCGCGCCCGACCCGCGAGAGCACACCACGCGCCGCGTCGACGTAGAGCCGGGCATCGGCGGCACGCGGCACGATCGCGCCAAGCACCGGCTGCCCCGAGATCCGCCGGTACGCGTACAGCGCCACGCAGAAGTGCGCCGTGTACGCCAGCGACGACGCCCCCGCGGCGCCGTCCACGCCGAAGGCCGGCACGAGCGCGAACAGCGCGACCAGCGTCACCGCGAGCGACGCCACCGTGATTATCGTGTTCACCAGCGGCCGCCCCTGGCTGAAGATGTAGCTCGTCAGCACCTTCGATCCGGTGAGCGCCACCGTCCCCGGCAGCAGCCACCACAGCGCCTGTACCGAGCCGCGGAAGCCGCTCCCGAACACGGCGGGGATGACGAATGCCGCGCCCGCGGCGAGCACCGCCGCGCCGAGCGCCGCGACCAGCATCGTGTTGCGGCAGGCCACCGGCGCGATCGCGCGCGCCTCATCCGGGTCCGCCGACGTCAGCCGCGGCACCAGCACGATCGCCACCGCGTTCGCGAGCAGGAACACCGCCTCGCTCATCGATACGCCGACCGCGTAGATGCCCACGCCCGCCAGCCCGACGAAGCCGCGGACGATGTACTGGTCGAGCCGGTAGTTCAGCATCTGCAGCGCGTTCCCGCTCTCGCCCTGCACGCCGAAGCGCGCCAGACGCCGGATCGTCGCGATCCTTGGCCGCACGATCTGCGCCAGGTCGACGTCCCGCGGGCCGATGCGCAGCAGCGCGAAACCGGCCACGCAGAGGTGCGCGACCATCCAGAAGACGATCACCTGCTCCGGCGTCGGGCTGCCCGCGCGCATCGCGAAGGCGAGCAGCGCAAGCACCACCAGCGGCTGGATCACCGTCGCGATGCCCATCTCGACGAAGCGGCTCAGCCCCTGCAGGATCAGCCGCAGCATCGCCGAGTAGACCAGCGCCGGCACCGCGAAGATGAACAGCCAGACCGGCACGCCGCCGCCGATCGCGCCGGTGCCGATGAACGGCGCCACCGCCCCGACGAGCGCCGCCGTCACCGCCAGCGACCACAGCACCATGACGTGCGCCGCCGCGACGACCTCGCGCAGGGCCACCTCGCGCCGGTTGATGTAGTAGATGGCCGCGCTGCCGATCCCCAGGCCGAGCACGAGCTGCGCGAAGCCCGCCGACAGCACGAAGATCGCGTAGACGCCGCGCCCGCTCGGCCCGAGCGCCCGCGCGACGAGCGCGCCCTGCGCGAACGCCAGCGCCCCCTCGACCGCGTACGTCGCCAGCACGACGTTCACGTGCCGGAAGAACGAAGGCGCGGGCAGCGGCGCCGCTTCGGGCAGGTCCTCGGTCATCGCCGGGATTGTATCGGGCGGTATGCCTCTCCCTCTCCGCCCGTCGGAGAGGGGTGGCCGGAGGCCGGGGTGAGGCCGCCGCGCAGCGGCGCACCCACGCGACGATCCGGCTACCGACTACGGACTCCGGACGGCTGCGCCAGCTCCTCGACCGCCGCGATCTCCGCCGCCATCCGCTGCTCCCACGTCCAGAAGTGCTGCCGCGCGTACGCGGCCGCGCCGGCGGCGAGCCGCTCCCGCTGCCCGGCGTCACCGGCCAGCGTCACGAGCAGGTCCGCCAGCCGCTGCTCCAGCGGCTTCACGACGCCCGAGCGCTGCGAGCTGTCGACCAGCCGCCCCGTCGCGCCGTCGGCGATCAGGTCGCGCGTGTCGCCCGCGTCCACCGCCACGATGCACATCCCGCACGCCATCGCCTCCAGCAACGGATTGCCGACGTTCGACAGGTCCGCCACCGCCAGGAACACGTCGGACGCGTGCATGAAGCGCATCACGTCGCGCTGCGGCACCGCGCCGGCGAAGCGCACCGCGTCCGCGACGCCGAGCGACCGCGCCAGCGCCTCGAGCCGCGCGCGCTCCTCGCCGTCGCCGACGACGAGCAGCGTCGCCCCGGGCACCCAGGCGCGCACCCGCGGCAGCGCCCGCACGGCCCGGTCGACGCGCTTCCACGCCGCCAGCCGCGACGCCGTCAGCATTACGAACGCGTCCGGCGCGATGCCCAGCGACGCGCGTTCCGCCACGCGCTCCTCCGCCGTCGCCGGCCGCAGCCCGGACGGGCCGGCCGGCCGGTCGAGGTCGAGCCCGTTGCGCCAGAACCGCACGCGCCCCTTCGATGCCGGGTTCAGCCGCGCCAGCACCTCGTCCCCCTGCGTGCCGTCGTCCGTCATGATGTAGAGGTCGGCCCGCGTCTTGAGCGCGAGCGCCTCCTCGTACCGGCGCCAGTACAGCAGCCGGTCGCTGAGCGCCGGGTGCATCACCGTCCCCTGGAAGCGCGCGACGAGCGGGAGCCGACAGCCCCGCCGCCGCAGCAGCCGCGCCGCCAGCACCGCGTGCGCCTCGTACGCGTACAGGACGTCGAACGCGCCCGGCTCCGCGCGCAGCAGGCGCTCCGCGCGCTTCGCCGCGAGCCACGGGAACACCGCGGCGAAGCGCAGCTTCTGGTCGATGCGCTCGACCGCCGCCCAGACGGGCCGAGCGGCGGCAAGCCGCGGCAGCGCCGGCACGCGCTCGTGCAGGTCGCGCACGCTCGGCATGTGGAAGGTGTGGAAGCGCACGCCCGCGATCTCCGGCCGCGACTCCGGCCGTAGGGCCTTCGGCTTCGCTGCGTCGTAGAAGTGGTTCGCGCCGATGTCCGGCAGCACCGCGTCGATGCTGTGCCCTGCTTCCCCGTACGCCCGCAGCGTGCGTTCGAGCGTCGGCGCCCCCTTCCCCTGGTCGAGCGACCACACGTCGAGCGCGCAGATCATGAGGATTCGCATGTCAATGGCCGCAGGAAGCAGTGGCGGCGGGCTATCTGTCTGTTGTCTGTTGTCTGTTGTCTGTCGTCTGTTGTCCGACGTCGCGCCGCGTCCGTCGCGTGCCTCGC
The DNA here is from genome assembly GCA_021813085.1 of Chloroflexota bacterium. Taxonomy (GTDB): domain Bacteria; phylum Chloroflexota; class Dehalococcoidia; order DSTF01; family JACRBR01; genus JADMII01. The sequence goes on from JAKAMA010000096.1 coordinate 4,537, forward strand.
GCTACCCGTCGTCGGCGCTCCGGCCCCCGCCCGCGCCGCGCGCCCGGAACGCCGGCCGCGCGTCGATCGGCTCCGGCGACGATGTGGCGCCGCGCCGCCGCGCCGCGACGTCGAGCGCCAGCGCCCCCAGCACCCCCGCGAGCAACCCGACCGCCACCGCCGCACCCAGCCGCCCCGGCGTCGAGCCCAGTCCCGTCCGCTCCTCACGCGCCGGAATCGGGAAGACCGCCTGAGCGGTCATCGTCCGCGCGACGACCTCGTACGACTGCGAGAGCTGCGACGCCGTCTCGTAGTTCGCCTCGGCCGCCTTGAGCTGCTGCTGCGCGGCCGGGTCGCCGGGCGACGCCGCTGCCGCCCTGGCCTGCTGCTCGAGCTGCGCGCGCGCCTCGTCGAGCTGCCGTGCGTACGGCGCCGCGAGCAGCCGCTCGAGCGCCGGGGTCTGCTGTGCCGCCGCGTCCGCGAACGCCTGCTGCCACGCCCGCGCGATGCCGAGCGCGCCGGCGCCGGTCACGCGGAACTCGATCTCCGCACGGTTGAACTGCGCCTGGGCCGAAAGCCGCGGCCGTAGTTGCGCGGTGGTGACCCCCGTCCGCTGTGCGACCCCTCGCAGCACCGGGTCGCTCGTTGCCAGCTTCGCGTAGTCGAAGGGCGAAGGCAGCACCGCCGGCCCGAAGAGTGGCGGCAGCGCGTCGACGAGCACGGTCGAGCGAAACCGCGCGTCGCCCGATGTGGGCCACAGCGCCCCGGTGATCAGCGCGACCGCAACCGCGACGGCGACGGCGGCGACGGGGAGCCAGAGATACCGCCGGATCGCGCCCCAATCGCGCGACACGCCGCCCGCGCGTCCCTGCCCGATGCCTGCTCTCAAGCCCTGCTCCTGCCCGCGTTCGACTATAGGGGCAAGCCGATCGATCGTCAATCGGACGGGTGCCGGCGGTGCAACCAACGGCGCCACGCCCGTGCGTCATCACCTGCCGCCCGCCGCTGGACCGGCGGCGTGGGCACGATGACTGTTTCCCAATGATCCTCGGACTCCCTTGACCGATGGGGCACGCCGCGCGAACATCACGCGGCCGGTCGGCTCCCCACGCGCCGGCGCCTCATCTGGAGCCTCCATGTCGCACCGGCCCCGCACCTGCCTGACGGTAACCGCATGCCTCGCGCTGGCGGCCACGCTCGCAGGGTGCGGCCACAGCGGGACCACCACCGGCACGCCGACACGTCAGGTGCCGCCGGCCGCTACCGCAGGCTCCGTCTCGCCCGTGGCATCCGGTGCCATCGCCACCGCCGCCGCGACGCGCACGCCGGCCCTGACCGACACCGGCTACACGGCACCCGATGGTTCGCCGCTCTACAAGGAGTGTGTCGCGGCCGGGCTCGCCCTGCCGCCCGTCTACCCGACGCCCGCCGCCACAGAGCCGGTGCCGTCGCCGATTTCGCCGTCGGTGCACGGGGACACGGCGCCGCCGCCCTCCGCCGTACCGGCGTTCGACCCGATGCGCGTCGCTCCGGCCGCGACGACCGCATGGCACCGTGTGTTCAGTCCGTGCATGCGGTTGACCTTCCGATACCCGCCCAGCTTCGGGGTGATCACGCCACTCTCCGTACACGGCTATCAGCAGAGAGCGGCGGGCTCGTACGGCACTGCGGACCGCCACGTCATCGTCGAGCTCCTCATGTCCTACACGACAGAAGACGCGATCGGACTCGTCAGAGGGAGCCCGCTCGCACCGGGCGAGTATCGGTTTGTGAACGACGAGCCCGCGACGGTTGGCGGTGCGCCCGGCTACGTGACGTACATGACCGAACCGCACGCGCAATTCGCGCAAGAGGTCGCGATCTCGTACATCGTGTCGCCGCGGCCCCACTGGTACCTGCAGGTCATCGGCGTCTTCGCCGCCCCGTACAGCAAGCCGTCCTTCGCCGACTTCAACGCCGTGGTGTCATCTATCGCGTTCACGCACTGAGTGGGTCGCGAGTCACGCCACGAGCGGGCGCCTGATGCAGTCCGCTTGAGCGCCCCCACCCGACAGGCCCTTGTCGAGGGAACAGGACAAAGCGCCCGGCGGTGGACCGCCGGGCGCTGGCGCGCTGATGCGCGTATCCCTTACCGCCATGCGCCGGCGTGCGTGCGACGCCTGCGCCCGAAGCCGCGGTTGCCGCCGCCGACGCCCGCGCCGGGCTTGGCGCCGTTCGCCGGCGCCACCACCTTGCTCTCCTGCCCGTCGGCGCCGATGCGCGGCAGCTTCCTCCCGATCCCGCGCTCGATCTCGTGCCACTTCGGCAGGTCGCCCGGGCCGATCAGCGTGATCGCCCGCCCCGAGCGCCCCATGCGGCCCGTGCGGCCGACGCGGTGCGTGAACAGCTCGTGCGTCTCCGGCAGCTCGTAGTTGATCACCCGGCTGATGTGCAGCACATCGAGCCCGCGCGCCGCCACGTTCGTCGCCAGAAGCACCGGCGTCTTGCCCGCACGGAACTTGCCGATCACGCGCTCGCGCTGGCCCTGGCTGAGGTTCCCCTGCAGCACGTCCACCTGGTAGCCCATCCGCTCGAGCTTCAGCCCCAGGTTGCGCACGCCGTGCTTCGTGCGGCCGAAGACCAGCGTCGTGCCGTCGGTCGGCTCATCGAGCAGCCGGCAGAGCGCCGCGAAGCGGTCCTCGCGCCCCAGCTCGAACACGAAGTGGTCGATGTCCGGAGCCGCCTCTTCGTCCGCGTGCGACTCGATCACCACCGGGTCCTTGAGGTACTTCGTCGAGACCTTGTGCACCCACGATGGCGTCGTCGCCGAGAAGAGCGACGTCTGGCGGTCCTTCGCCGCGTAGCCGAGGATGCGCTCGACGTCCGGCGCGAAGCCCCGGTCGAGCATCTCGTCCGCCTCGTCGAGCACCAGGTAGGTGATGCCGTCGAGCCGCATCGACCCGCGGCTCAGGTGGTCGAGCACGCGGCCCGGCGTGCCGACGACGACCTGCGCGCCGGCGTAGATGTCGTCCTGCTGCGGCCCGAACGCCCGCCCGCCGAAGATCAGCGTCGTGAAGATGCCGGCGGGTTTCGCCAGCTTCTCCAGCACCTCACCGACCTGCAGCGCCAGCTCGCGCGTCGGCACCAGCACCAGCGCTTGCAGCCATTTGTTCTCGATGTTGATCCGCTCGATCAGCGGCAGCCCGAAGGCCAGCGTCTTGCCCGAGCCCGTGAAGGCCTGGCCGATGACGTCCCGGCCTTCGAGGAGTGGGGGGATGGATGATGCCTGGATGGGCGTCGGCGTCTCGATGTGCATCGAAGCCAGCGCCTTGAGGCTCGATGGCCTCAACGCGAATTCACTGAAGGATGACAAGCAGATACCTTTCGTCAGAAGATTTCTTCTCGACGACCAGTGCGAAAGGCGACACCGGCTCGAT
>JAKAMA010000097.1 GCA_021813085.1 Chloroflexota bacterium
GCATCACTATCCCTGGGTGCCGCTGGGCTGGCGCATGGGGCTGTCTGTGGCCATCATGAGCTATCACACCGGGCTGTACTTCGCTGTGACCGCCGACCGGAAGACGCCCGGCGCCATCGACCTCATCACCGCGGGCATCGGCGACGCGTTCGACGAGCTGCGTGCCGCCACCACCGTGCCGGAGCCGTACCGCAAGACGCCGAGCGCACCGCGGCCGCCGGCGCCTGCCCGCCGGGCGCCGGTGCGCGCACAGGCGGCGGCAGGCGCGCAGCCGGTGACCTGACCCCGGCGATGGGGCCCGCCATCTCTGCCGGCCTCCCGGGAGGACGAGCATGAGGCGAGCGGTGTGCGCTCGCCTCATCCCCTGCCCCACCTGGCCGTGCGTCAGTTGAGGTCGATCGTCGTGTCCGTGATCGCCGCCGGGGTCGTGCGCTGGATCACCATGTACGAGCCGCTCGGCGGCTTGATCTCCAGCGTGAACGTCGCGTTCGTGCCGACCGTCACGGCCGACATCGCCGCCTGCGTCATGTCGATGGCAACCTCGAACAGCTCGCCCGGCTGCAGCAGCTTGTCGCTGTTGCCGACGAGGGCCGTCGCCGTGTACGTCACGTTGTTCACCGACGTCGACGAGTCGATGTAGCTGATCACCGTCCGGTTCGTCGTCGCCGCCGGATCCAGGTTGACCGCGTCGCCGCCGGCCGCCAGCGCCACATCGAACGTCAGCTTCGTGATCTTCGTGCCGTTCGACGTCGCGATGACGCCGCTCGACAGCTCCATCGTGCCCCGTGTCTTCGCCAGTCCCGCGTACACCGCCTCCTTGCCCCGCTCGGAGCTGAAGAGGCCGGTGGACAGGACGACGAAGGCGAAGACCGCCGCCACCACGACGAACGCGATCAGGATGATCGCCGTCTCGAGACCGGTCACGCCATGTTCGTCTCGCATCCGGCGAGCCCGCGCGATAATCGTCCTCATGATCGTTCCCCCCTGCTTCGTACCGGTTTCCAGATCCGGGCATCCCGCCGCGTACGGCTTGGACGCCGGGACTCCACGCAGGGCTTTTCGTACCGGTTCGCCGGCCAGGCCATAGGGAAAACGCTGATCTCTTGGAAAGATTGGCGGGCGGCGGCGCTCCGCGTCACGGCGCGCCGCGCGGGGCCGCGCCGGCCGGCCCGCTACCGCCGTTCGATGAGCTGGATGGAAACGCCGTTCGCGGCGCGCTTGTCGATGCGCGCGACGCGCGTGCCCGCCCAGACGCCCGGCCCGGCGTCGGAAACGGGCACGCCCTTCGCGCGAAGGTCCGCGACCGCGGCGTCCAGGTCGTCGACCTCCAGCGCCATCGAGAACATGCCCGGACCGCGTGCGGCGAGCGAGCGGGCGACGCGGTGCCCCTCGGACAACGGCTGCACCAGCTCGATGAAGCAGTTGCCGGCGGGGATGTCCGCGAGCCGCATGTGCGTGCCTTCGGGCGTGACGATCTGCCGCGTGCCGAGTCCGAGTACATCGCGCCAGCGCGCCGCGCCCGCCTCGGCATCCTGCGTTGCCAGCACCAGGTGGTCGAGCGCGGTCAGCGTGAATGCCCGCCGCTCGGGCGCGCGATCGTAGGCGGCGCCCTGCGGCAGGCGCGACTCCGGGCGGAACGACTCCGGCGTGTGCTCGATGAGCAGCGTCGGCACACCGTGCGCCCGCTCGCCCTTCACCGTCGCGACGAGCGTGCCCGGCTTGATGCCGGGCCTCGGCCCGGACGTCTCGATGCCCGCTTCGCGCAGCCGCGCGCAGGCGGCGTCCAGGTCGTCGACGCCCCAGGCGACACCCCACAGCCGGTCCGGCTTGCCAAGCCCCTCCTTCGTCTGCGCCGCGCCGCCGCTGATCTCGACCGTGATGTCGTCGAGGCGAAAGAACAGGATGCGCGCGTTGCGCTCGGGGAACGTGCGGTCGAGCGCCAGGCGCGCCTCGAGCACGTCGCCCCAGAGCTGGCGGGCCGGCTCCATCTCCGGCGACAGGACGACGAGGTGGTCCATCCGGCGCACGGCGGTACGCCCGCCGGCGGCCGACGCGATCGGCGCGGGCGGCAGCGCTTCGGCGGGTGAGTAGTGCTGGATGAAGAACAGGCGGACGCCCCGCGTCGACGGGACGCGCACCTGCGCATGACGCCAGGCGCGGCGCGCGCCCGTCGCCTCGTCGGTACCGCTGCCATCGGCCGGATCGAGCACGTCGAGTCCGCGGCGGCGCATCTCGCGCGCCGTCGCCTCGACGTCGTCGACGCCGAGCGCCAGCGCGTACAGCCCCTCGCCGTGCTCGTCGAGAAAGCGCGAGAGCTCGCCCGCCCAGCGTCCGTCGCGCTTGCCGCCGCCGAGCGCGAGCAGCTCCACGTAGGTGTTGTCGATGCGGAACAGCGTGTTGCGCGTGCCATACGCCGGGTGTGACCCGCGCCACGAAGGCTCCCGCCCCAGCAGCGCGGCGTAGTCCGCCGTCGCGGCATCGAGGTCGCGCACCGCGATGACGAGGTGGTCGAGCCGCAGGTGCGTCATGAGGGGATCGGCTCGCAGAGCTCGACGAGCGTCCCATCCATCGCGCTCGGATGCAGGAAGCAGATGCGCCCGGCGATGCCGATGCGCGGCTCCTGGTCGATCAGCTCCACCTGCATCTTCTGCAGCGCCCGCAGGTCGCCGTCCACGTCATCGACCTCGAAGCAGACGTGGTGCAGGCCCTCGCCGCGGCGTTCGAGGTAGCGCGCGACGCCGTTGTCGTCGACCACCGGCTGGAGCAGCTCGATCTCGCTGTCGCCGAGTGTCAGCAGCGCGGCGCGCACGCCCTGGTCGTCCATCGTCTGGATCTTGTGGACCCGCAGCCCCAGCGTGTCGCGATAGAACCCGAGCGCCTGCTCGATGTCCCGCACGACGACGCCGACGTGGTGCACGTTCTTGATCATGCGTGCGGAGTGTAGCGAAGCCGATCCATATGCGGAATGGAGCACGCGGCAGCGGGCGAGGCCGGCGCGGCGCCGCCGTCCGCGGACGGCAGCCGGCCATCGGGCCTGCTCCCGGCGAGCGGGGCGGCGCCTACGCCGCCGCCTTGGCCGCGAACTCCTGAATCGCCGGGATGTGCTCGCGGTAGTGGCCGTAGCTGCTCGCTTCGAGCAGCCGGTTCGCCGTCTTCCCCTCGCCGAAGCGGTCCTCAGGCAGCGCCCGCGCCGCGCGCAGGTAGTTGGCGAACGACTGCTTGAGGTCCGCGACGACGGTCGAGGGGTTCTGCGCCGCCATCGCCGCGGTGAACCGCGCATTCCAGGCGTCAGCGTCGCTGTAGTCCACGCCCTCCGGCGTCGGGCGCTCGCCGCGCGCCATGCGCTCCATGGCGCCGGTCATCGTGTGCTGCCAGCCGGCGATGTGCGCGAGGATGTCCTTCACGCTCCACGAGCCGTAGAACACCGTTGCCATCGCCCTGTCGTCGAGCTTCGCGAAGGACGCCAGCAGCTCCCGGAAGCCGCGCTCCGCCTCGTTGATCGTCGTCTGCTTGTCCACCTCGGTCTCCTGTCGTTGTCTGCTAGTCTACTGCTTCCGGACGAGCGTGAGTGAACCCAACGCGACACGTGGAGCACAGCCGCCCTCGGCTGTGCGTCGGGCGAAGCCGTACCGACGCGGTACCCGGCCTCGTCTATCGGACGTCCACCGCGTGCGATCCCGGCGAGCCGCGACAACACGGAAGCGTTGGCAGCACCGCACGCGCCTGCCTTGCCCCGCGAGTATACCGACGTACCCGGCGTTCGGCAGGCATGCATCGCCGGAGCGGCGCGCCCGTACACGCGCCCGTACAGGCACTTGCCACCGGACGTGGGCGCTGCCTACCATGGGCGCGCCGTGACCGACGCGCCGGGGCGATTAGCTCAGATGGCCAGAGCGTCTCGCTTACACCGAGAAGGTCGCAGGTTCGAGCCCTGCATCGCCCACCACCTCCACAGCCGCGGCAGCCCGGTGCCTCTTTCCTTCCATCTTCCACCCTCCACCGTCCAGCGCCCCGTACGTCATCGACTTGCATCGCCACTAGCGGTATCCCACGCCCTCCGCCGCGCCCAGCCTACCGTCATGGATATCGCTCGTCGGGTACCCCGTCACGCCGTTGCCACCAGGTGCTGCTCCGCGCAGTGGCGGGCCGAGTGCTCGGTGAAGTGCACGTGCCGGCACGACCACGTGACGCGCCCACCGCGTAGGACGACGGCCTGGTACCCGCCGCCACTCGGCGCGACGGCCGGCCCTGCGCCCGCCGCTTCCGCGCTGGCGGCAGCGTCCGTCGCGACCGGTCCCGCGCCCAGGCTCACAGCGCGCCCGCGCAGCCGGGCCGGGGCAACCGCGCATCAACTGGCATCTACGACCTCTCGGGGACCGCCTCGATGCGCAGTTCGCTCCCCTGGGCGCGCGCCGCCGCGTCCAGCCGTCCCCACACCTCGCGAAACTCCTCAATCAGGTCGTGAGCGAGCAGCGGCGCGTGGAACAACGGCTCGCACTCGACCTCGCCGCGCGCCAGGCACTCGTGCCGGAGCGCTTCCTGGGCAGCCAGGATCTGCGCCAGCGTCACCTCATACCGTTGGCCGCACTGCGGGCAGGGCACCCGCACGCCCTGAGCACGTCCATCAGCCGTCCCCCTTGGCAGCACCCTGCGAGCGTCCCGGGGCATGGGCCTTCGCCTCGTGCGCGGCTGCCTCCATCGCCTCGAACATCTGGCGCGCCTCCTCCTCGCTGAGGCGTTCGTCCAGCATGGGCAAGTACACTTCCTCCTCCTTGGCGAAGTGCACCTTGACCAGCGCGTAGAGGCCGTACAGCACGCGCCGCAGATCTCCGGCTTCCGCCTCGCCGCCGCTCAGCCGCGCTCGCAGCGCCCCCAGCTCCTCGGTGAGCTGGCCCACCTCGACGTGGTCACGGCTCATCGTGGCGGTGGCCTCACGCGCGCCCAGCACCCGGCCAACGACCGGGTACAACGCGGCCTCCTCCGCCTTGGCGTGGGGGATCAGGTGCCCGCTGAGGAAGTCGTACGCCGCATCGACGGCCCGCTGGACGTCGGCGAGCGGCCTCGCGCCCACGGTGTCGGCCGCTGCGCGCAGCGACTCAACGTGCGGCAGCAGCTCCCTGTGCTCGTCGCGCAGTGGCTGCGTGATCGTTGCCATGGCAACCTCCTTGTGACCTTGATGCGTTCGCGACGTCGCGCGGAGCGGCTGCCAGACGCGTTCTGATCGGGAAGGTCACAGGTTCGAGCCCCGCATCGCCCACCACCCCTGCAGCCGGGACGGCCCGGTGCCGTCTTGCCTTCCATCTTCCACCCTCGACCTTCCAGCGCCCCGTACGTCATCAACGTGTACCGCCACTAGCGGTATACCACGCCCTCCGCCTCGCCGAGCGTCTCCGTCAGGCGGCGGTTCTCGCGATAGTCCACGGGCACCGCGATCACGGACGGCTCGTCGAGGCTCAGGGCGCGCGCCAGCGTGGGCGCGAAGTCCCCGGCCCGCTCGACCTCGAAGCCGGCGATGCCGAACGACCGCGCAAGCGCCGCGAAGTCCGGATTGCCGAACTCGACGCCGAACGTCCGCCCGAACTGCCGCTCCTGCTTCCAGCGGATGACGCCATAGTGGCCATCGACCCAAATCACCGTCACAAAGTTCGTCTTCAGGCGGCGCGCCGTCTCCAGCTCCTGCACGTTCATGAGGAAGCCGCCATCCCCGGTCACCACCACCGCGCGCCGGCCCGGCTCCGCGAGCTTCGCGGCGACGCCGCCCGGCACGCCGATGCCCATCGTCGCGAAGCCGTTCGAGATGATGATGCCGTTCGGGCGCTCGACAAGAAACAGCCGCGCCAGCCAGAGCTTGTGCGCGCCGACGTCGCTGATCACGGTGTCTTCCGGGCCCAGCACCCGCCGCATGTCGGCGATGATCCGCTGCGGCTTCATCGGCATGGCGTCGTCCGCCGCGTGCAGGTCGAGCTCCGCCACGACGAGACGCTTGAGATGCGACTCGTCGGCCGGCGCGGCCCGCGGCGGGCAGAGGTCGGCGAGCGCCGCCAGTGCGTCGCCGATCTCGGAGACGATCTCGACCTCCGGCTGATAGCGGTCGTCGACCTCCGCCGGCAGCGTGTCCACGTGGATGATGCGCTTGCCGCCGTCCGGGTTCCAGAGGCGCGGCGACAGCTCCACCAGGTCGTAGCCGACGGCGAGCACGACGTCGGCGCCGGCGAGGCCGCACAGCTCGTAGTCGCGGTTCTGCAGGCCGATGGTGAGGCGCGCCAGCGGGTTCGCGGCGCCCATCACGCCCTTGCCCATGAACGTGTTCGCGGCCGGTATGCCGGAGCGCGCCGCGAAGGCGCGCAGCGCGTCGGACGCGCGCCGCCGCACGACGCCGTTGCCGGCCAGGATCATCGGCCGGCGCGCGTCGCAGAGCAGCGCCGCGGCACCGCGAAGCTCCTCCGCGCCCGGTCGCGGATACGTCTCGGCCGCGGCATGGAGCGGCGCGCCCTCCGTCTCCTCCGCGGCCACGTCCTCCGGCAGCTCGATGTGGGTCGCCCCCGGTTTCTCCGCCTGGGCGCGCTTGAACGCCTTGCGCACGACCTCCGGGACGATCTCCGGCAGCAGCACCCGCGCCTGCCACTTCGTGATCGGCGCGAACAGCGCCTGCGTGTCGACGTACTGGTGCGATTCCTTATGCATGCGCCGCAGCGAGACCTGCCCCGTGATCGCGACGAGCGGCGCGTGGTCGAGGTAGGCGTCGGCGATGCCCGTCGGGAGGTTCGTCGCGCCCGGGCCGAGCGTCGAGAGACAGACGCCGGCACGTCCGGTGAGCCGCCCGTACACGTCCGCCATCAGCGCGGCGCCCTGCTCGTGGCGCGTCGGCACGAAGGTGATGCCGCTGTCGGCGAGCGCGTCGAGGAGCGTCAGGATCTCCTCGCCCGGGATGCCGAAGATGTACTCCACCCCTTCGGCTTCCAGGCAACGCACGAGCAGGTCGGCCGTCCTCATGTCGAAACTCCGCTCCTCTGCCGCTACACGTAGGTCCAGTCCGGCTGCTTGCGCCCGTACTCCTCGTCGAACGTGAAGCCCTCACCCGGACGGTAGTCCGTGATCTTCGGCAGGACGAGGTCGTGCCGGCGGCGGCAGGTCCCCGACAGGTGCGCCGCAAACTCGTCCGGAAACGCGTCGAGGATGCTCCCCACCACCGCCTGCTCCGACGTCGCGAGATAGCAGCGCTGGCCGTTCGTCACCCACGTCGCGGTCTCGGCGATCTCCTCGACCTCGTGCGGGTGCGCCGCTCCCGTCATCATCCGCTCCAGCCGCTCGCTGATGCGCCCGGAGCCAAGCTTGCACGGCGGACACTGGTTGCACGACTCCACGTGCAGGAAGTGCGAGAACATCTCCGCCGCCTTCACCATGCAGGCGCGGTCGTCGAAGACGATGAAGCCGCCTGAGCCCAGCGCCGAGCCCGCATCCCTCATCGCGTCGAACCCGAGCGGCGTGTCCAGCCGGTCGGCCGTGATGACGCGGCTCGCGAGCCCCGGGAACACCGCCTTCACCGCACGCCCTTCCGCCACGCCTCCGGCGGCGTCGATCAACGCGCGCAGCGTCAGGCCGAGCGGCAGCTCGCGCACGACGGGCCGCCGCACGTCGCCGAGCACCGTGAACACCATGGTCCCGGGCGTGTCCGCGGTGCCGAAGCTGCGGAACCACTCCGGCCCGCGCGCGATGATCTGCGGCACGTGGGAGAGCGTCTCGACGTTGTTGACGCACGTCGGGTTGCTCTCTTCCTCGCTCGGGCCGCCGTAGGCGCCGGTGAACAGCCCGTGCAGGTACGGTGGCAGCACGCGCGGCAGCGGCAGGCCGCCCTCGATCACCGCGAGCAGCGCCTTCTAGAT
>JAKAMA010000098.1 GCA_021813085.1 Chloroflexota bacterium
AGGCCGCGGATCTCGGCCTGGGGCGAGACGCGCATCGACGTGAAGAGCTTGTACACGCCGAACAGCGTCGCGGTGACGCCGAAGCCCCAGGCGAAGCACACGGCTACGCTGACGAGCTGCGCGCCGAGCTGGCCCGCGTCGCCGTAGAAGAGCCCGGTGACGTTGCCGCTGATGCCGTTCCAGCCTGCTCCGTAGGTGCCATCGGCGAAGAGACCGAGCGCGATGACGCCCCAGGCACCGTTCAGGCCGTGCACCGACACCGCGCCGCAGGGGTCGTCGACGTGCACGACGTGGTCGAAGAACCAGACGCCGCCGCAGACGATGAAGCCGGCGATGAAGCCGATCAGCGCGGCCGCCCACGGCGAGACGAAGGCGCAGGGGGCCGTAATTGCGACCAGGCCCGCGAGCATGCCGTTGCACGCCATCGAGATGTCGGGCTTGCCGTAGACCCAGGCGGTAAAGGCCATGGCCGCGGCGGCGCCGAACACCGAGGCCGTGACGGTGTTGACGATGATCACCGAGACGCGCAGGTCCGTCGCGCCGAGCGTCGAGCCGGGGTTGAACCCCATCCAGCCGAAGAGGAGGATGAACGTGCCCGTCACGACGAACGGCAGGCTGTGCCCCGGAATGGCGTTGGGCGACCCATCTTCGTTGAACTTGCCGATGCGTGGCCCGAGCAAGACGGCGAGCGCCAGCGCGGCCCAGCCGCCGGTCGCGTGGACGACGCCGGAGCCCGCGAAGTCGACGGCGCCATGCCCCATGTTCAGCGTGTTGCCGATCTGCGAGAGCCAGCCTCCGCCCCAAACCCAGTTGCCGTAGATGGGGTAGACGATACCGCCGATCAGCAGCTCGGCAAGGATGAACGTCTTGAAGTTGATGCGCTCGGCGATGGCGCCGACGATGATGTAGCCGGCCGTCTCCATGAAGACCACTTCAAAGAAGAAGAGCGCAAGGGCGCCCACGTCGTACGTGTGGCCGGACTGCAGGAAGAAGCCGCTCGCGCCAAACAGGCCCCAGTGCGTGCTGCTGACGTGGATCAGGTGGCCGAGCACCATCGCGCCGCCGAGGTTGCCCGGCGCCGCGTTGATCGCGGCGCCCCCGAACTGGAATGCGAAGCCGATCGCCCAGTAGCCGATGAAGGCGATCACGAACGCGCCGAAGTTGAGCATCATCATGTGCCCGGCGTTCTTGGCGCGCGTGAGGCCTGTGGTGAGGAGCGCGAAGCCCGCCTGCATGAAGAGCACGAACGAGCCCATGATCAGCGTCCACGTGAAGTTGATGCCGACCTTGTTGTGGCCGACCGCCGTCGCCAGTTGGCCAGGATCCTGTTTCGCGCACGATTGCACGGCCGCACCCGTGTCCGTCGGCGCGGGCGAGGCGTTCAATGCGCAGTTCGGATCGGTGAACGCGCTGCCGCCGTTGCCTGAGAACGTCGCGGCATCGGACGCGACACCTGTGCCCGTGCCGCTCGCGTCGCCGTGTGCGAACTTCGCGGCGACGAAGATCGCGATCAACGTGATCAGCGACAGCGCCACCAGCTTCTGCAACCCGGAGAATCTTGACCCGCCCATGATGCTCCTCCTCCGATCACCACACCGCCTCGGCGCGCGCGAGGCTGCCGTGCGTCTTGTGCAACATCCTCGCGGCCGCACGTTACGGAGCCGTGACGGGGGCGTTACGGCAAGATTTCGTTGAGAAAGCCTCACGAAGTGCGGTGGGCGCGTCAGACGGCAGACAACGGACGGCAGACAACAGACGACAGATAGCAGAGCCCAGCACCGCTTGGGTTCTGGTGGTGGCGGGCCGCGCGGCAGCTACTCGGCGATATCGGGCAGGTGGAACGGGCGGTCGCAGCGGTCGCAGTGGTACATGCGCGACCCGGCGCGCCGCAGCGGGCGGCCACAGACACAGGCCCAGCCGGCGATGCGCGCCGGGTTGCCGCGCACGATCGCCTGCTCGGGGACGTCCGCCGTCACCACCGAACCGGCGCCCACCATCGCCCAGGCGCCGATGCGGACGCCGGGCAGCACGACGGCGCCGGCGCCCACCGAGGCCCCGTGCTGTACCAGCGAGCGCTCGACCGTCCAGTCCTCATCGGTCTTGAGCGAGCCGTCGGGGTTGACGGCGCGCGGGAAGCGGTCGTTGGCAAAGACAGCGTGCGGGCCGATGAAGACGCCGTCTTCGAGCGTCACGCCGTGGAAGAGCGAGGCGCGATTCTCGATCTTGCAGCGGTCGCCGACGACGACGTCTTCGCCGATGTACACACCCTTGCCGAGGATGCAGTCGGCGCCGACGCGCGCCCGCTCGCGCACCTGCGCCTCGTGCCAGATACGGGTGCGCTCGCCGATCTGCGCGTGAGGCGAGACGTCGGCGGTCGGGTGGATCATGTTGGTTCGAGGGCCTCCACCATGCGCTCGGCGGCGTGGCCGTCGCCGAAGACGCGCGGCGGCTCGCCGGACGGCCGGGCCCGCCGCGCCGCAGCCAGTATACGCTCGGGGTCGGCGCCGGCGAGCACGTTCCACCCCCCTTCGAGCGTCTCCACCCACTCGGTCTCGTCGCGCAGCGTGACGCAGGGCACACCGAGCAGGTACGCCTCCTTCTGCACGCCGCCGGAGTCGGTCAGCACCATCCGCGCGTGCTGCTGCAACGCGAGCATGTCGAGGTAGCCGACCGGGTCGATGACGCGCACGGCCGCATCGACTTCGATGTCGGTGTGCGCGAGCGCGGCGCGGGTGCGCGGGTGCAGCGGCAGCACGACGGGCTCCCGCAGCATCGCCAGCGCGTCGACGATCCGCTCGAGGCGCGCCGGGTCGTCGGTGTTGGCGGCGCGGTGCACGGTGGCGAGCGCGTATCCGCCCGGACGCAGTGCCAGCTCTTCGAGCACGCGCGACTTCGCCGCGGCGAGCGGGGCGTGCGAGCGCAGGGCGTCGTACATGATGTCGCCGGTCAGGTAGATGGCGCCGCGGGCGGCCGCGCCAGATCCGGCGGCTGGAGGGTGGAGGGAGGAGGGTGGCGGCGGCGTCTCGAGGGCGGGAGGCGGGAGGGCGTGGCCTTCGCGCAGCAGGTTGTCGACGGCGGTCCGCGTCGGCGCGAAGAGGTACGCCGAGAGGCTGTCCGCGACGATGCGGTTGACCTCCTCCGGCATCTCGCGCACGAAGCTGCGCAGGCCCGCCTCGACGTGCGCGACCGGGATGCGAAGCTTGGCGGCCGCCAGCGCGCCCGCGAGCGTGCTGTTGGTGTCGCCGTAGACGACGACGGCGTCCGGCGCCTCGCGGCGCATCACGTCCTCGAGCCGCTCGAGCATCTGCGCCGTCTGGCGGCCGTGCGGGCCGGAGCCGACGCCCAGGTGGTGGTCGGGGCGCGGCAGCGCCAGCTCGTCGAAGAACACGTCCGACATCGCCGCGTCATAGTGCTGGCCGGTGTGGACCAGCACTTCGGTGTGCCGGCGCCGGGCGACGCGCGAGAACGCGGCCGCCTTGATGAACTGCGGGCGCGCGCCCACGACGGTGAGGAGCTTCATGAGTGCGAGCGCGGCGCTGTGCACGCGCGGCGAGCGTCGGCCGGAGTGTACGCACGAGGATCGTCAACAACAGACAACACACAACAGACAACAGAGCCGCAAGGCCCCGTTGCCGTCTGTCGTCTGTTGTCTGTTGTTCCCCGATGACAGCGGTGGATCATGTGCCGGGATCAGAGCTCGCCCGCGCGTCGCGGACATCGACGCGCTGCGCCGGTTCCTCGCCGGTGTCACGCAGGTCGATGCGCGCCAGGGCGTGGAGGCGCGCGGCGATCTCCTCGCGGGAGCGTGGCAGGTTGTTCGCGAGCTCGTTGATCTTGCCGACGAGCTCGTCGTGCGCCACCGTCGTGCGCCCCTCGGTCAGGTAGATCTTGGGATGGTGGGTGTGGAGCAGCCTCTCGGACGCGCCGACCAGCTCCTCGTGCAGCTTCTCGCCCGGGCGCATGCCGGTGTAGACGACCTGGATATCGCGGCCTGGCACCAGTCCCTTGAGCCGGATCATCTTCTCCGCCAGGTCGGCGGTCCGGATCTTCTCGCCCATGTCGAGCAGGAAGATCTGGCCCTGATCGGCGAACGAGGCGGCCTGGATGACCAGCGACGCCGCCTCATCGACCGACATGTAGTAGCGCGTGGTCTCCGGATCGGTGAGCAGCACCGGCCCGCCGCGCTCGATCTGCCGCAGGAAGAGGGGCACGACGCTGCCGCGGCTGCCCATCACGTTGCCGAAGCGCACGGCCGCGAAGGCGGTCTTGCTGTCCTGCCCGAGCGCGGTGACGAGCAGCTCGCCGATGCGCTTCGTCGCGCCGTACACGTTGTCCGGGTTCACCGCCTTGTCCGTCGAGACGAAGACGACCTTGCGCGCGCCGGCGTCGCTCGCGCCGGCGAAGACGTTGAGCGTGCCGACGACGTTGACGCGCAGCGCGGCGTCCGGATGGTCTTCCATCACGGGGATGTGCTTGTACGCCGCGGCGTGAAACACGACGTGCGGCCGCGCCTGCGCGAAGACCGCGTCGACCTGCCCGCGCTCCGACACGTCACAGAGCCAGATGCGGATATCGGTCCGCGACTCGTCGGATTCGAGGTCACGCTGGAGGTCGTACAGGCCGGTCTCGTTGACGTCGAGCAGGTGCAGTTCGGCCGGGCCGAACGCCATCACCTGGCGCGCCAGCTCGGCGGCGATATAGCCCGCGGCGCCCGTGATCAGCACCGACTTGCCGTGCAGCGTCGCGGCGCACATCTCCGCGTCGATGTCCACCTGCGCGCGGCCGAGCAGGTCGTCGACGGTCACCTCGCGGAGCTGTGCCGCCGCCGGCGCATCGCGGACCAGGTCGCGCAGCCCCGGCACGGTGCGGACGGGCACGCCGGCGGTCTGGCAGATACCGACGACCTCGCGGATCACGGCACCGCCGGCGGACGGGATGGCCAGCGCGATCAGGTCGACGCGACGGCTCCGGCAGACGTCCGGGATGTCGTGCCGGCCGCCGCGCACGGTGACGGCGTGGATGCGGACGCCGCGGAGGCGCCGGTCGTCATCGATGAAGCCGACGGGCCGGTACTGCCACTGCGGATTCTGGAGGAACTCCCGCGCCAGGAGCTGGCCGGTGTGGCCGGCGCCGACGATCAGCACGTTCTTGACGCCGATGTCGTAGCCGGAGAACGGGTTGCGCGAGGACCACAGCCGCGGCCAGAACTTGATGCCGCCCATCGCGATCAGGATCAGCGCCGGCGCCACCACGTTGACCGTCAGCGGGATATGGCGTGGGCTCAGGAAGGCGTTGATGGCGAAGAGGAAGATCGACACGACGCCGATCGAGAGGGCGAGGTTGAACGCATCGACGATGCCGGCGTACTTCCACGATGTGCGGTAGATGCGGAAGAGGACGTTACCGAGCACATACGCGGCGGCGATGACCGGCGCGGCGTAGGTGAAGAAGTGGATCGAGCGGTCCGGCACGTTGCCATCGAACCGGAGGGCGAGGGCGGCCGTATAGGCGGCGATGACGACGGCGGCATCGAGCAGGACCAGCGGCACGAGCCGGAGCGTCGTCCGGAAGCCAGCCCACCGCGGGGAGGTCATACGGCGGCCACCGTCAGCACGGTTGGACCTGCCTTGAACAGAGATTCGCCCACAGGCCGGGCACTGGGACATGGAACGTGGAAGCTGGACGGCGCGTATCGGGCTATTGGCGTGTGATTCGCGCGGGCCGAAGGCCCGCGCTCCGGGTCAGGGCGGAGCTGAAGCTCCGCGGCTACGTGTTCTGCGCGCGGCTCGCGCGGGTGGCTGTTCATCCCACCCGTGGCATGGACATGCGCGCGACAGGGAAGCGGGCGCTGGAGGGGCGGCGTTGGGTGCGGGGTGCTCTGCGTGACGTCGCCTCCGTGCCGGTGGACACGGCGCCGCTGACCGGCGCGACGACGTGGTTCAGCGGGCGCCCTTCCGTGCAAGCACCGCCGGCACGGTCTTCACCAGGATGGAGAGGTCGCGTGCCAGCGAATGATTGTCCACGTAGTCAAGATCGTAGTTCATCGTTTCTTCGTACGTCAAATCGGCGCGGCCGCTGATCTGCGCGAGGCCGGTGATGCCCGGCTTCACGTCGTGCCTGCGGTGATACTCGGGCGGATACTGCGAGACCAGCTCCGGGATCTCGGGCCGCGGCCCGACGATGCGCATGTCACCGTTCAGCACGTTCCAGAAGTTGGGCAGCTCGTCGAGGCTCGCCGCGCGCAGGAAGCGCCCGACGCGCGTCAGGCGGGACACCGGCGTGGTGAACACGAACGTCCTGAAGTGCTCCGCGTCGAGCTTCGGCGTCTCATAGGGCTTGTGGCCGTCGTGCGACATCGTCCGGTACTTGTAGAACGTAAAGATGCGGCCCTTGTAGCCCACCCGCTTCTGCGAGAAGATCACCGGGCCGCGCGAGTCGAGCTTGATGCAGACGGCGATCACCGGGTAGGTGATCACGAACACCACCACACCGAGGAATCCGATCGCGCCGTTCAGGATGCGGTCGAGCATTCATGCTCCCTTGAAGCCGTGGCGGCGGACGACGTCCTCCACCGCGTCCGCCACGCGGTCCACCGTGTCCACGCTCATACGCGTGTACAGCGGCAGGGAGATCATCGTCTCGAACGCCTCATCGGCGGCCGGGAAGTCGCCCGGCGCCCAACCGTACGCCTCCCGATAATACGGGTGATGGTGGATCGGGATAAAGTGCACGGACGTGCCGATGCCGCACGCGCGCAACTCGTCGATGAAGGCGTCGCGCCCGATGGCGAGCAGGTCCCGCCGGAGCCGGATGACGTACAGGTGCCAGGCGTGCGTCGTGCCGGCGCGCTCCAGCGGCGTGATGATTGCGGGCAGTGCCGCGAAGCGCGCGTGGTACCGCTCGGCGAGCCGCCGCCGGGCGCGCTGGAACGCGTCGATGCGCGCGAACTGGGCCCCGCCGAGCGCCGCCTGGTAGTCGGACATCGCGTAGTTGTAGCCGGGGGCCAGCACCTGATAGGCCCAGGCGCCGCGCGCGGTGTAACGGTCCCAGGCATCGTCGCTCATGCCGTGGAGCGCGAGCAGGCGGCAGCGCTCCGCCAGCGCGTCGTCGTCCGTGGTCAGCATGCCGCCGCGGCCCGAGGTGACGTTTTTCGTCGGGTAGAAGCTGAACACCGCGGCATCGCCGATGGCGCCCACGCTGCGCCCCGCGATCTCCGTCCCGATGGCGTGCGCCGCATCGGCGATGAGGTGGACGCCGTGCGCGCGCGCCAGTTCGCCGATCTCGTCCATCCGGCAGGCGGAGCCGGCGTGGTGCACGGGCATGATCGCCTTCGTCCGCGGCGTGATCGCGCGCGCGACCGCGGCCGGGTCGATGCAGTAGTCGTCGATGCGGATGTCCGCGAGTACCGGCGTCGCGCCCGCGTGGATGATGACGTTGACCGTGGCGGCGAACGTCGTCGGCGTGGTGATCACCTCATCGCCGGGGCCGACACCGAGGGCCACGAGCGCGAGGTGCAGGCCGGCCGTCGCGGAGTCGAGCGCGACGGCGTGCTTCGCGCCGGTGTAGGCGGCAAAGGCGGCCTCGAACTCGCGCGCGCGCCGGCCGGGCGCGAGCCAGCCGGAGCGCAGGGTCTCGACGACGGCATCGACCTCCGCGTCGGAGATGTCGGGCAGGTTGTACGGGAGGAAGTCCTCGTGTTCGATCACTGCACCGTGACGCGGATGCCGTCGGTGCCGTTCACGGGCACGCCGGCCTGGTTGAGCATGGTGACGATGCTAGCGCCCTGCGGCAGGGTGCTGGTGAAGACATGGGAGCTGGTGCCGAACGCCGCCTTCGTGTCGAAGTCCTTCTTGAAGCGCACGGTGATCGTCTGCCCGT
>JAKAMA010000099.1 GCA_021813085.1 Chloroflexota bacterium
GGCGGGCGGCACGTCGAGGTGCAGGTCCTCGCCGATGCGCATGGACACGCTGTGCACCTCGGCGAGCGGGACTGCTCGATCCAGCGGCGGCACCAGAAGGTGGTCGAAGAGGCCCCGTCGCCTGCGCTCGGCGCTGGACTGGGCGAGCGCATGGGTGCCGCCGCGCTCGCCATCGTCCGCGCGGCGCGTTATGTCAATGCTGGCACCGTCGAGTTCCTCCTCGACCGCGACGGCGCCTTCTTCTTCATCGAGGCGAACACGCGGCTGCAGGTGGAGCATCCGGTCACGGAGTGCGTCACCGGCCTCGACCTCGTGGAGCTGCAACTGCGCGTCGCCGCGGGCGACCCGCTGCCGTTCACGCAGGACGACGTGCGCCGCTCGGGCCATGCGATCGAGTGCCGCGTGTACGCCGAGGACCCCGCGCGGGGCTATCTGCCGTCGAGCGGGCGCATCACGTGCTACGCGCCGCCTGCGGGCGAGGGCATCCGCATCGACAGCGGCGTCGAGCCCGGGACCGCCGTGCCGGCCGAGTACGACCCCCTGCTGGCGAAGCTCATCGTCCACGCGCCATCACGCCCGGCGGCGGTCGAGCGCTGCGCGAGGGCGCTGGAGGCGTTCGCGGTCGAAGGCGTGCGGACGAACCTCGGCCTGCTGCAGGCGGTCGTCTCGTCGCCGGCGTTCGTGGCTGGCACGGCGGACCTCGCGACGCTCGAAGCGATGCCGCCGCAGGACTTCCTGCCGCGCCTGCCCGACGACGTGCTGCTCGCCGCCGCCGCGGCGGATCTCGCGCCGCCCTCCGACGGGCGCGCGGTCGAGCCGTGGGTGGCCCTCGGCCCCTGGCGGCTGGACGGACGGCGGCCGCTGGCGTACCAGTACCATGGACGCGCGTTCGCATTCGAAGCGGAACGGGTGGCCGGCCGCACGGACGCCTGGCGCACCGCCGTCGATGGACGCGAGCACACGTTCTCCGCACCCGCGGCCGGCGCAGGTGACAGCGGCGCCGTACCGGCGTGGACGGTAACCCGCGAGGGCGCCTGCCTGATCGTCGAAGGCGAGGGACGCCGCTACGTGCTTGCGCGCCCCGGCCCGTCGGCCGGCGATCTCCCCCGTGCGGCACGCGCGGGGCGCGCGGGCGAGTTGCGGGCGCCGATGCCCGGCGTGGTGGCGCGCGTGCTCGTATCGCAGGGCGAGCGCGTGCGCGCGCGGCAGCCGCTGGTGGTGCTCGAGGCGATGAAGATCGAACACATCATCGAGTCGAGCGCCGACGGCGTCGTGCAGGCGATCGCCTGCCAGCCCGGGCGGAGGGTCGCGGAGGGCGAGATCCTGATCGAGGTGGCGGGCGAGACGGTCGGACGACCCGCCCGGGACGGCGGCGATGCGGCTTCCTGAGCGGATCACGATCACCGAAGTCGGCCCGCGCGACGGGCTCCAGAACGAAGACCTGTTCTTCGAGACGCCGCGCAAACTCGAGCTGATCGCCCGGCTCGCGGCGGCCGGGCTGCGGCGCATCGAGGCGGCTTCCTTCGTGAGCCCGGCGGCGATCCCGCAGATGCGCGACGCCCGCGAGGTCATCACACAGGTGCCGCGCTGGCCGGGCGTCACCTACGTGGCGCTCGTCCCGAACGAGCGCGGCGCGCGCGACGCGATCGCGGCCGGCGCCGACGAGCTGGCCACGGTCGTCTCGGCCAGCGAGACGCACAACCGGCGCAACGTCAACCGGACCATCGAAGAGTCGCTCGCCGGGATCGAGAAGGTGGCGGAGCTCGCCGCCGCCGCCGCCCTGCCCTGGGCCGGCTACGTATCAACGGCCTTCGGCTGCCCGTACGAGGGCGCGGTCGCGCCGGCGCAGGTGCTGCGCGTCGCGGCGCGCCTGCGCGCGCTCGGCGCGTACGCCGTCGCGCTCGGTGACACGATCGGGTCGGCGGACCCGCGGCAGGTGCACACACTCGTGCGAGAGGTGCGCGACGGGCTGCCGGACGTCCCCCTGCGGCTCCATTTCCACGACACGCGCGGCACGGGCCTCGCGAACGTGCTCGCCGCGATGGATGAGGGCGTCGCCAGCTTCGACGGGTCCGTCGGCGGGCTCGGCGGCTGCCCGTACGCGCCGGGCGCGGCCGGCAACGTCGCGACGGAGGACCTGGTGTACATGGCGCATCGCATGGGCATCGCGACGGGCGTCGACCTCGCCGCGCTGATCGACGTGGCGCGCTGGGTCGAATCGCTCGTCGGGCGGGCGCTGCCCGGCCGTATCAAAGGCGCGGGTGAGGCCGTGCTGAGGGACAGCGCATGATCGATAAGACGTTCGCCTCACCCGACGACGCGCTGCACGACGTGGCCGACGGCGCGACGATCATGTTCGGCGGGTTCGTGTCGGCCGGCACGCCGAGCAACCTGATCCTGGCGCTGCAACGGCGCGGCACCCGCGGCATCACCGGCATCGCCAACAACATCGGCCTCGGCGACCTGCTGGATGTGCTGTGCGAGAAACGCCAGCTCGCGAAGTTCGTCGCGACGTTCGCGATCCGCGCGTCGGGCGCGCGCAAGAGCCTGTTCGAGGAGCAGTACGCGCGCGGCGAGGTCGCGCTCGAGCTCGTGCCGCAGGGGACGTTCGTCGAGCGGATCCGGGCGGCAGGCGCGGGGCTCGGCGGGGTGCTGACGCGCACCGGCCTGGGCACGATGGCGGAAGAAGGCAAGCGGATCATCAACATCGATGGCGCGGACTATCTGCTGGAGCTGCCGCTGCGCGCGGACTTCGCGTTCATCAAGGCGCACCGCGCTGACCGCATGGGGAACCTCGCGTACCGGATGGCGGGCCGGAACTTCAACCCGGCGATGGCCACCGCCGCGGACGTCGTCATCGCGGAGGTGGAGCAGGTCGTCGAGCCGGGCGAGATCGACCCGGAGTCCGTCGGGACGCCGGGCGTGTACGTCGACCGGGTCGTGCGGTGTGACCCGGTGCCGGTGCGATGGTACGGGTAGGAGCGGGCCGATGGCGGGCTTGAGCCGCGAGTTGATCGCGCTACGGGTGGCGCGCGAGCTGCGAGAAGGCATGGTCGTGAACCTGGGCATCGGCCTGCCGACCCTCGTCTCGAGCTTCCTGCCTCCGGGTGCGGAGATCCTGCTCCAGGCCGAGGACGGGATCCTGGGCTACGGCGCGATCAGCGAGCAGGACTTTGACCCCGACCTCATCAACGCCGGCGGGCAGCCCGTCACGCTCCTCCCCGGCGCAAGCTTCTTCGACAGCGCCGCGTCGTTCGCGATGATCCGTGGCGGCCACGTCGACGTGGCCGTGCTCGGCGGCCTGGAGGTGTCGGAGCGGGGCGACCTGGCGAACTGGTACCTGCCGGAGCGCGGCGGCGGGTCGATTGGCGGCGCGATGGACCTCGCGTGCGGGGCGCGCAGGGTGATCGTCGCGATGACGCACACCGCGCGCGACGAGCGGCCGCGCATCCGCAGGCGCTGCGCGTACCCGCTGACGGCGCCGGCGTGCGTTGACCTCATCGTCACGGACCTGGCGGTGATCGAGGTGCGGCCGGAGGGGCTGCTGCTTACGGAAGTCGCGCCGGGAGTGGATGCGGCATTCGTGCAGGCGCGCACAGAGGCGGAACTGCGGCTGTCGCCGGGCCTCCGGCAGATGGATCTGTAGGGTGCGCCCGCCGCGTCCGCTCAGGGCCCCCGGCCGACGGCGGGCTTCGGTGCCGGCCGCGGGTGGGACGAGACGCCGGCGTCGGGAGGGGTCTGCGGGACGCCCGGCGTCTCGACGGTCACGGTGACCGCGCAGCCGTTGCGGGCGGCGGACTCGAGGGAGAACGACCCGCCGACCAGTTCCGCCCGCTCCTTCATGCCGAGGACACCGAGCTTGCCCAGGCGCGCGAGCGAGGAGACGTTCTCGGGCACGTCGAACCCGCGGCCGTCGTCTTCGACCGTGAGGCGCACGCTGCCGGGCAGGAAGACAAGCGTCACCGTGGCGCGCGTCGCCTGCGCGTGTTTCTCGACGTTGTGGAGCGCCTCCTGCGCGATGCGAAAGAGGGCGACCTCGACGGCCGAGCCGAGCCGGCGCGGCGTCCCGGACACCTCCAGGCTCGCGCAATCAGAGAGTCGCGCGTTCGCCTCCTCCACCGCCAGCTCGATCGCCGGCACGAGGCCCAGGTCGTCGAGCACGGACGGCCGCAGGTCGCGGCTGAAGCGGCGCACGGACTTGAGGATGCCACGCGACGACTGGAGCAGGTCGTCGAGCTGCTCTGAGGCGCGTCCATCCGCCGGCGCGCCCTCGCGGAGCCGCTCGAGCCGGCGCACGAGGTGGACGAGCTCCTGGGCGGTCTCGTCGTGCAGCTCGCGGGCGAGGCGCAACCGCTCGTCCTCCTGGGCCTGCGTGACCTGGCGGGCGTACGTCTGGAGGCTCTCCTGGCGCTCGCGGTACAGCCGGGCGTTCTCGACCGCGACATGGATCTCATGCGCGACGGCGCCGAGGAACTCCACCTGCTCCTCGGCGACCGGCACGGCAGCGGCCCACACGACGCCCAGGACGCCGACCACAGGCCCCTCGCGGGAGAGCGGCACCGCGGTGCGATCACCGAGCCGCACGGGCTCGCGGCGTTCCTCGGCAAGCCGTTGCAGCTCTTCGTCGGGGACGCCGTCCGCCGGCAGTCGTTCGCGCGACTTGATGATGGCGAGCCACTCCCGGTTCCAGGCCGAAGGGGCGAGCCGGAGCCACACGACCTGCGCCGGCAGGACGGCGAGCAGGCGCTCCAGGACGGCCGGCAGCACGCGTTCGACGTCCATCGTGTGGCTGAGCCGCTCTCCGACATCTTTGAGCGTGCTGAGCCTCGCGCTCATCCGCTCGGCCCGCTGCCGCTGCTTCGATTCGAGGTCGACGCGCCAGGCGACCATGATGCCCGCCGGCAGCGTGATCGCCAGTTGGCCGACCTCCGTGAGCCAGTGGAACGAGCCGCGATGCCAGATCCACATGCTCGGCGACGTCAGGAAGACCAGCCAGAGCGCGGTGAGGATGGCGCCCTCCCAGCCAAACGAGAGCGCGGCGTAGAGCAGGGGGATCACGTAGAGCGTGATGGCGAGGCCGTGGAAGGTCTCGAAGGGGTTGGTGAAGCCCGCCATCTCGATGGCGTAGTGCGGGATGGTTGCGGCCACCACCATCAGTTGGATGTTCCAGAAGCGGCGGTCGCGCAGCCGGTCCGGGAAGCGGCTCAGAGGGACGAACACGTCGCGCACCAGGCGGCCTGCCACCCGGTGGTGCGGCGCCTGTGCCGGCGCGGGCGCAAGTTCAAGCTTCACCGACACCCTCCAGCGTCAGCGATACGTCGTCGCCCGTCGCTGACCGCTGCCGCCTGGCGTCGAACCCGCGGGTTCGGGGCCATACATGCGAGATCACCCTGCATAGGTCCTGCTGAGGTCAGACGCAGCGACATTGTATCGGGAGGACAGGGAGCCTGCGTTGAGGCGCGCCGAAGCGGGCGGGGAGGCGGAACCGCCGCCCTGGCGCGGCGGCTCCGCCCCTGCCGAGTGACCGCCTACTGCGCGAGGAAGCTGAAGCGCTGTCCGCGGTCGCTGTGCACGTACTTCGTGCCGTCCGGGAGCGTGCTCACCCGGAAGCAGGCGGCGTACCACCAGCCCGGGGTCACGTTCCCGGCCTTCTCGATGCTCTGACTCGAATCCAGGTCTTCCACCAGGAGCTGGCCCTTGATGATGCTGTAATCCTCCTTGTCGGCGAGGCGCTGGTGGATGAGCGGGGTAATGTCGGTCTGCGGGTAGATCACGACATCGTGCTTCATGTTGGGCATGTCGTTCTTGACCTTGAAGTTCACGGACCCGGCCTTCACCACCAGGTGGTCGGGCAGGAACAGCCAGGAGCTGCTGAGGTCGCCCGTGCCGGGAGCCATGTCGAGGCTGACGGTGTCACTCGGGGTCGTGACGGAGGCGTCGGGACCGCCGGGGCCGGTGACGGCGATGGTGTTCACCATGCCCATGTCGAAGTGGACCGACGTGCTCCCGTCGGGGTTCTTGGCCTCGACGAAGCAGGCCAGCTCGTAGAAGCCGGGGGTCAGTGTCGCGTTGACCGTGGCGGACTTGCCGGGGTCGATGTCGGTGGCCTTGCCGGCGAGGCCCTTGATGTACTGCGTCTCGTCGACGTCCTTCCCCTGCCGCTTCAACGCCAGGAGCGCGACAAGATCCTGCAGGGGGTACAACCACACTTCGTGGATCTTCTTGCCGGTGTTGGTGAAGTTGATCTGGACAGGACCGGCAGGCACGGCCAACTGGTCGATGTCGTAGACCATCGCGTCGCCCGCTTCGTGGGCCTTCACGTTGATCGCTGCCGCACCGGCGACGGGCGAACCACCCCCTGCGCCGACCGTCGCCACCGGGACCGCCACCGTCGGTGGGAGCGCCGCGGACGTTGCCGCGGCCGTCGGGCTCGAGCTCGAGCTGCCGCTGCCGCAGGCGCTGAGCAGCGGCTGCACGGCCGCGACTCCGGCGAGCAGCCCGCCCATCCGCAGGATGTCGCGGCGCGTCATGCGGCGTCCGGTGAGCCGGTCCGCACGCGATGCGAGGTCGGCGAACAGGTCCGCCTCCCCGCCTTCTCCGTCCTTCCCGTTCTGTGTACCTGGACTCATGGCTCCTCCTCCTACTTTGCCTGGCTGGACTTCGACGCTGCGACCGAATTGAGATACGCGACCAGCGCCCGGAGCTGGTCCTGCGTGAGGTCGGCGTAGGCCGGCATGCCGCCCGGGCCGCTGTGCGTACGCTGCTGAAGCGTGTTCACCCCGAAGCCGACGATCGGCGAGGTGAAGTTGCTGCCCTGCCCTTGCAGGCCGTGACACGACGCGCAGTTCAGTGCCACAAAGAGGGAGCGGCCCAGCGCCACAGGGTCGCTGGATGCGGCGCCGGACGCGCTCAGGCCGGGCGGGACGTACGGCGCCGGCGGGCCGACGACGGACTGCCCGGTGCGTGTGTAGTTGGCGACGTAGCCGCCGGCAAGGTTCGCGTGCGTGTACGGGCTGCGCGCGAAGATCGTCTGCAGTCCCAGCCCCAGGACCAGCACCAGCCCCCCGAAGAGCACCGGCGCGCTCCAGTACCAGCGCTTGCTCATGGCACTCCTTCCCCGGACTGCTCACCCGCGCCGACGATCTGCGATATGAAGAAGACGGCGACGCCGTAGAGCGACCAGACGGTGAGCAGCACCGCGGCGATCGGCCACCCGCTCAGCACCCAGTGCGGCCAGCCGCTCGTTTGTTGCGTCGATGTGGCGTTGAGCCCCGGGATCTTGACGCCCGCGTCCTGCACGTAGAGCTGCCGGTCGCCGCTGACCGCCAGAGGTGCGCTGGTCTTGGCCGGCGCATACCGGTCGCTGCCCGCGAAGACGGCGTTGACCGTCAACTTGCCCGTACGGCGTACTTCGTACTGGGCCGCCGCCACGCCGTGGCTATCGGTCATGGCGTCGGCGATGA
Organism: Chloroflexota bacterium; assembly: GCA_021813085.1. Classification (GTDB taxonomy): domain Bacteria; phylum Chloroflexota; class Dehalococcoidia; order DSTF01; family JACRBR01; genus JADMII01. Next base: position 7,464 of record JAKAMA010000099.1, read on the forward strand.
CCATGTCGCCGCTCGTGTTCAGGAACGTCGCCGGGCTCGTGAACTGCACGTCCACGCCGGGGATGCCCGTGCCGCGCGCATCGACGAGGCGCGCCTGCAGCAGGATGCTCTGGCCGAGCTGGGCGCTCGCCGGCACGGAGATGCCGATCGCCGTCGGCGCCTTCGCCGGGGTTTGCGCCGCGACGGACCGCGGCGTCATCGCCAGCACGCCGGCGACGAGCGCGACGAGCGCGAAGAGCCCGCTGACGGTGCGAGAGCGGTACACGGCGGTCATGGCGGCCGTCTTCATTGCGAGCTCCCTGTCTCCGCCGACCGCGCGACCGGCACGGACACGCGCCTTGGCGGTACGGTCACCGTGGCCGGAGCCGGCAGCTCCACTTCTTCGGGACCACGGTGCTCCATCACTTCCC
>JAKAMA010000100.1 GCA_021813085.1 Chloroflexota bacterium
CTGTTCTTCACGGCGATGCCGGCGCTCGACGCGCAGATCCGGCTCGCGCTGGGCCGGCGGCTCGAGTACAAGGTGACGGAGAAGGCCTGAGCAGGCGCAGATCCGGTGACCGGGCGCGCTGATCCGCTATGCTGCAAACCGCCATGCCACCTGAGCCGGTGTTCGAGAAGAGCATCCACGTCCGGCCGCTGGACTACACGCTGACGGTGCGCGCGCGCCCGTCGTCGATCCCGCGCACGGTGCTGCGCCTGCTGCCGTGGGCGGCGTACATCGCGCTGCCGGAGGGCCGGCTGTCGCGGGTGGCGGGCACCATCGCGCGGCGCGTGTCGCCGCTGGCGAAGCAGAAGGTCCGCTGATCCGGCGCTGGACGTCCGGGTGCTCCGGGGTCTGGTACGCATGCGGGGGACGGAGCTGAAGCTCCTTCGCTACGGCTGGCGCGAGCTGAAGCTCCGCGGCGACAGGCACGGCTCTCCGGCGGTCGTGGTCTCGGATGACGGGGCGGACTACGGGGTGGCGCCGGGCGCACCCGGGCCGGGGCCTACGCCTGCTCCGCCGCGAAGTAGTCCCGCACGGCGCGCACGTCGGCGGCGATGGCCGCCTTCAGCGCGTCGATGCCGTCGAAGCGCCGCTCGCCGCGCAGCCGGTGCAGCACCTCGATGCGCAGCTCGCGGCCGTAGAGGTCGCCCTCGAAATCGAGAATGTACGTCTCGACGGACGGACGGTCGTCATCAAACGTGGGGTTGATGCCGATGTTCGTGGCGGACTGGTAGGACCGGCCACCAACGGTCGCGCGCGACACGTAGACGCCGAACGCGGGCAGCGCGCGGTCCGGCGTGACCGCAAGGTTCGCCGTCGGGAAGCCGATGCCCAGGCCGCGGTCGTGGCCGCGCACGACCGGGCCGCGCAGGGCGAACGGCCGCCCGAGCAACTGGCGCGCCAGGTCGACGTCGCCCGCCGCGAGCGCCCGGCGGACGGCGGTGGCGCTGACGCGGCCATCGCCCCCGGCGAGCGGCCGCTCCAGCACCTCGACCTCGAACCCCAGCTCGTCGCCGATCTCGCTGACGCGCGCCGGCGTCCCCTCGCGGCCGCGGCCGAACGCGTTGTCCGGGCCCATGAGCAGAAAGCGCATGCCAAGCGTCGCGTGCAGGAGCTCGACGAAGTCCGACGCCGACAACTCGGCGACTTCCGAGGTGAAGGTGAGGGGCGCCACGGCGTCGACGCCGGTGGCGCGAAGCAGCTCGACCCGTTCTTCGAGGCTTGTGAGATAGGCGATGCGCACGGCGGGCCGCAGTACCTGAACGGGGGCGGGATGCAGCGTCACCACCGTGCTCGCCAGTCCGCGCTCCGCCGCGCGCGCCCGCAGCGCCGCGATCAGGTGCCGGTGTCCGAGGTGCACGCCGTCGAAGACGCCGACGGTGACGGCCGACGGGCGGCCGGCCGCGTGCCGCGACAGCTCCTCGCGCGAGAGGAGCATTAGCGGGGCTCCGGCGGGCGGGCGGGCGGCGGCGCGGTGCGCATGGGCGCGGGCTCCGGGTCAGGCGGGAGGCGGGGTGGCGTCCTGCCCGATCCTATCGGCGGGTCGCGGCCGTCGCAAGGCAGACGGCGGGCCCGGCACGGCGTCCGCGGCGATGTGGCGTGCGGCCGGCGGGAGCCTCACGTGGCGCTCCACGGGAGGCGCACGACGCCGCCGGCTCAGGGGCCGTGGTACACTGGTGTCACACCCTTCGCCTGCCCGGCACGAGCGGACACGCATGGACACCGAGTACGATCTCGACTACGACGCGATCCTCGACACCGTCCGCACGGCGGATGTCCTCGCCTTTCGCTTCGTGACGGTGCCCGAGCGCCTGCTCATCGACAACCGCTTCAGCGAGGCCGACCCACCGATGGTCAAGCTGGTGCCGCGAGCCGCAAGCGCGAGGGAGCGCTTCAAGAGCCTGAAGGTGCTGCGGCCGCGCTTCCGCCTGCCCGAGACGATCACCGCCGTCTTCTGGCCGCGCTCCGTCGATGCGCTCGTGCGGCGCGGCGTCTGGGCGGCGATCGTGCAGCGGATCGTCGACAGCGGCTTTCCCGCGGCGGCGGAGGAGTGCGGTGCGCTCCTCGATGCGCTGCGGCAGATGGAGCGCCGGGAGGTGCACCGCGCCATCGCCGGCGAGGGCTACCAGACGCTCTGGCCGGCCGCGAGTTAGCGGCGGGGGCGGGACGTGGAGCGCGCCCGCTTCATCCTCCTGGTACGGCGCGCCCTGCGCGACGTGCCGCCGCCCTTCCGCGACCAGTTGCGCGAAGTGGACATCGTTGTCAAGCGGCGGCCGACGCGCGCCGACCTCGCCGGCGCCGGCCTCGGGCCCGGCGAGTCGATGTACGGCTTCTATCGCGGTGTGCCGCTGACGGAGCGCGGCAGCGGCTACAACCTCGTGGCACCCGACGTCATCGATATCTACCAGCAGCCGCTGGAGGAAGACTTCCCGGACGACGAGGAGCTGGTCGCGGAGATCCGCGCGACGGTGCTGCACGAGCTGGGGCACTTCTTCGGCATCGACGACGACCGGCTGGACGAGCTGGGGCTGGGGTGAGCCCGAGGCGTCGCGGCTACGGGTCAGCACTGGATGGTGGAAGCTGGAAGGAGGCGGCGGGAGATGATCCGAATGTTGCGCGCAAACCGCTCGTCGGAGCGCGGGCTGAAGCTGCGCTCCGCGCGGGTGATGTTTCATCCGCCGAGGTTGCGCCCAGCGGCGTCCTGATGAATTGTTATGTCTAGTTGCCCGGGGATCCCCGGTACCGTATAGTCGGGCGAGTGCCCCGGCCCCGCGCGCGGTGCGACGAACGAAGTCTTGATGCCCGATCTAGGAAAGACCCTCTCCCAGGCACGGATCGCGCGCGGATACACGCTCGAGGACTGCGAGCGGGACACGCGCATCTCCAAGCGCTACCTCGACGCCCTTGAGCGCGAGGACTGGAAGATCTTTCCGGCGCCGGTCTACAGCCGCGCCTTCCTGCGGACATACGCCCAGTACCTGGGACTCAACCCGGACCAGTTGACGCGCATCTTCCAGGCGCAGACGGAGGAGCCGCCCGCCTTCGCGCCGCTGCCCGAGATCCGCACGACGCCCGCCAGCGGCAACATGAACTGGCTGCTTGCAGGCGGCGTCGTGCTCTTCCTCGGCGTCGCGGGCATCTTCCTGTACTTCTCGAGCCGGGGCGGCCCGAGCGGCGTCAGCGTCCAGGCGCCGACAACGCCGGCCGTCACGGCGGAGGCGCAAGGTGGCGGGCCGCCGCCGCAGCTCGGGCGCGCGGTGGGCCCCGTGACGAAGGGCACCGTGCCGAACCTGAAGGACGTCCGCGTCGACGAGGCGATCGCGGCGCTGGACCAGGCGGGCATCAGCTACGTGGTGGTCGAGACCAACACGGTGAGCGGGCAGGCAAACACCGTGGTGTCGCAGAACCCGGCGCCCGGCACGAAGGCGTCATCGGCGACGTCCGTCACGCTCGTCGTGCCGCGGGGTTCGTAGCTGCGGCGCGCGGGACGCTGCGCTCCACCGTCAGCGGCGGAAGGCGCGCGCCTGGGCCGCCGCCATCTTCTGGAAGTTCTCGCCCAGCTTCGGCTCACCGGCCAGACGGCGCTCTCCGAGCACGAAGCCCTTCATCCGGTCCCAGACACCTGTGACCAGGAGCCAGTCGAAGAGCAGGTCGGCGTTGATCAGCTTGTTCTTCCAGAGCGTGCCCACGTCCTCGTAGTGCGTCGCCACGAGGCGGGCCTTGCCATATCCTTCGCTGCCGCGAGGGTGTTTCTTGACGAACTCCGCGTAGTCCGGGATGAAGTCGTCGCTCCAGACCCAGTTCGTCGCGTCGTGCACGCCGCGAATGGCGGCGAGCTGCGCGACCTGCAACAGCATCATGCCGTCCTCTGTGGTGGGCCGGGGCCGGGGCTTCTGGGCGTTGCGGCTGACCTGCTTCGGCATGGAGCTCCCTCCTACTCGTACGCCTGAAGATGGGGCGATCCTACGCCTGTCGCGGCGCCGTGGCAATGGCCGTGGCCGGCGCCCCAGGGCGGGGAATGGAGCTGGGAGGCTGGATGTTGGATGTCAGGTCGTCGGGTGTTGGCGGCCTGCTCCTGTCGCCCGGCGGCGGACGCCCGATCCGCTACCATGAGCGGATGCGGTACCACATCGTCACACTGGGCTGCGCGAAGAATGTCGCCGACAGCGAGCGCATCGGCCGTGTGCTCGGCGAGGGGGCGCATGTCGCCGTCGCGCAGGCGTCTTCAGCCGATGTGATCATCGTCAACACGTGCGGCTTCATCGACGCGTCGAAGGAGGAGTCGGTCGATACGATCCTCGGGCTGGCGGCGGCGAAGACGCGCGGACAGCGGCTCGTCGTCGCGGGCTGCCTGACCGCGCTGCACGGTGACGAGCTGCGCGCCGAGATCCCGGAGATCGACGCGGTCTTCGGGGCCGAGGACTGGGGCGGCATCGGCGCCTACGCCCGCACGGTCGAGCCGCTGCGGCTCGACGCGCAGCGCTACGATGTGCCGGACACGGCGGCGGCCGCAGCGACGCACGCGGCGCGGCCGAGCGCGTACCTGAAGATCAGCGACGGTTGCAACGCCCCGTGCACCTTCTGCATCATCCCGAAGATGAAGGGCAGGCTGCACAGCACGCCCGCGGAAGCGCTCGTCGAGGACGCGCGGAGGCTCGCGGACGAGGGCGTGCGCGAGGTCGTGCTCGTCGCGCAGGACAGCACCGACTACGGCCGCGACCTGGGGCTGCGCGACGCCCTGCCGGATCTGCTCGAGCGGTTGTCCGACGCCGTGCCGGACGTGCCGTGGCTGCGCGTCATGTACGCCTATCCGGGCCACGTCACGCGCCGCCTGGCCGAGACGATGGCACGGCTGCCGAACGTCGTGCCGTACCTCGACATCCCCCTTCAGCACGCGAGCGAGCCGGTGCTGCGCCGCATGAAGCGCCCGAGCGACACGCGCATGGTGCGCGAGATGTTCGCCATGCTGCGCGACACGATGCCGGACATCGCCCTGCGCACGACGTTCATCGTCGGCTTCCCGGGCGAGACCGATGCCGACTTCAGCGAGCTGCTGGCGTTCGTGCGCGAGATGGCGTTCGACCGCGTCGGCTGCTTCACGTTCTCGCCGCAGTCCGAGTCGCCGGCGGCGCACGAGCCGGACCAGGTGCCGGAGCGCGTCAAGAAGCGTCGCCAGCGCGCGCTGATGGAGGTGGCGCAGCAGGTCTCCACCGTGCGCAACCGTGAGATGGTCGGACGCGAGATCGACGTGCTGGTGGAGTCGACCGCAGCGGTGCCGCGCGACGGCGTCGACGGCGCGTTCGTCGTGGGGCGCAGCTATCGCGACGCGCCGGAGGTCGATGGGCTGGTGCTGCTCGAAGGCGACTTCCGCCCCGGCGACTTCGTGCGTGCGCGCGTCACGCGCGCGCTGGCGTATGACGTGGTGGCGGCGCCGGTCTGCGCGGCCAGCCCGAACGAACACGCCATTCCCGCGAAGGCGTAACCCGCCGGACGACCCCGTGCGTCTCCACGAGCGGAGTTGCAGCTTGACGCTCGCGCCGGGAAACGGCGATACTCTGGCATCGAACACCTGTACTACACGTAGATGAAAGGGCCGCAACGGACATGCGTGTTTCCCCCCCGGTCTGGCTCAGCACCCCGATCGTTCGATGGCTTCCCTGCAGCGTGCTGAGTGAGCTTCCACCCCAAGGGTACGTCGTTGAGCTCAAGGTCGACGGCCAGGAGCGATCGATTGTGGTGCCAAGAGATGCGGTGAAGCTCGCAGGTGTACCACCCACGACAGGGGAGCTGGCGGTCCTCATGATCGCCGAGCTGCCCGACGATGACGCGTTCGGGCCGGGGTTGCTCGCTGAATTGCCCAGCACGCCGATGACCGGCAGTCAACGGGTCAAGGTGAAGCGAGCAACCGCGAAGGTAGCCTGATGGCTCTGTCGGACGTCGAGATCTGGATGGAGCTCCAGGCCGGAGCGGTCATCATCGATCCAGCGCCCGATGCCACCGCCGTGAACGCGGCAAGCGTGGACCTGCTGCGGAGCTTCGGCTCCGTATGGCGGGTCTCGCCCATATTCAACGAGTCAGCGTGATTGCGGTCCGCCGGACGAGGCGCAGCCGGGGGCGGCTGCGCTCCATCGCAAGCGGGATGCCGTGCTTCGCCTAGATCGCGCCGCCTTCGCGGAGCGCTGCGATCTGGTCCCAGGTGTAGCCGAGCGAGAGCAGGATCTCCTCCGTGTGCTGGCCGAGCTCCGGCGCGGCGGGGGCCGCGTGGGCCGGCGTCTCGCTGAACTTCCACGGGAAGCCCACGACCTGCGTCGGGCCGTTCGTCGGATGCTCGACCGTCATGACATATTCGTTGGCCAGCGCCTGCTCGTCGCGCACGAGCGCCTCGTAGTCGGCGACGGGCGCGCAGATCATGTCGTGCGCCTCCAGCACCGCCATCCACTCCGCCGTCGTCTTCGCCAGGAACCGGTCGTCGATGAGGGCGTAGAGGTCGTCAAGGTGGTCCTTGCGGGCGCCGGCGTTGGCGAAGCGCGGGTCGCGCTCCAGCTCGGGCATGGCGATGGCGGCGCAGAACGCCGGCCAGCGGTCATCGCCGACGCCACCGACGACGGCCCAGCCGTCCCGCGTGCGGAAGGTGCGCCAGATCGTCGGCAGGTAGGCATGGCCGCGGCCGCTGCGCTTCAGGCGCCCGCTGATCATGTAGTACTGCAGCTCCCACGCCTGCGCCGCGATCTGCGAGCCGAAGAGCGAGGTCTCGACCTTCTGGCCCTTGCCGGTGACCGTGCGCGCGTACAGCGCCGCGATGATTGCGATCGCGAGGTTCATCGCGCCGACGTAATCCGCAATCGCCACACCCGCCGGGAGCGGCCCGCCGCCGTCCTCGCCGGTCATCGACATCAGCCCGGAGCGGGCCTGGGCGGCGATGTCGAACGCCGGGTGGTTGGCCTTCGGGCCCTTCGCGCCCCAGCCGGACGCGTGCGCGTAGATGATGCGCTCGTTGAGCGCGCGCACGTCGTCGTAGCCCAGGCCGAGCTTCTCCATGGCGCCGGGGCGGAAGTTGTGGGTGAAGACGTCGGCGCGCGGGATGAGCCGGCGCACCACCTCGCGCGCCTCCTCGGTCTTGAGGTTGAGCGTGATGCTGCGCTTGCCGCGGCTATGCGCCAGATGGTACGCGCTGAGCCGATCCGGGCCGTGCATCGCCAGCACGCGGCCGAGGTCGCCGAACATCGGCGGCTCGACCTTGATCACGTCGGCGCCCATGTCCGCCATCACGAGCGTGGCCTGCGGGCCCTGCTGGAAGACGGTGAGGTCGAGGACGGTGATGCCGGTAAGCGGGCCCATCGTCTGCTCCTTTGCCTGCCGCAGGCATCAGGCTACGGCACCGGCGCCGGAGAGCCAACCGGCGGTGCTTCGCGCGGTTGCGGCATCCGGCCGGCCCCGGTGAACCGCCGCGAGCCCATACAATTGCGGTATGCCAGAGATCCCCGACCTCGAGGCGATCCGCGCCTTTTTCAACGAGCGCATCGTGGGCGTCGAGATCACCGGCGCGCAGGCGCAGATCCCGTACATCTTCCGGACGCCGGCGAAGGACGTCGCGGCCGGCCTCATCGGCAACCGCTTCGGCGAGGTGCTGCGGCGCGGCAAGTTCCTGCTCTTCACCCTGGCCGATGCCTACGTACTCGTCATCAACCCGATGCTCACGGGACGCTTTCAATACGTGGCGCCGGGCACGAGGAAGCGCGCGAAGACGTGCCTGATCCTGTCGCTCGCCAACGGCTGGGAGCTGCGCTACGCCGACGACCGGCTGATGGGCA
>JAKAMA010000101.1 GCA_021813085.1 Chloroflexota bacterium
GGCCCTGCCACGCCATCGGACGGCGCCGCGCCCGCGGAAGGGGCGCGCCGCCGCCAGGACACGCGGCGGAGCAGGCGCGGGGCTGGCGGAGCTGCACTTCCCACTGCGGATGGCGCCTCGCCCGCACCCAGCCGCATCCATCGCCGCACAGCCGAGACACCCGCACCGCGCGAAGCACGGAAGCGGGAGCGCGACGGCAAGAGCCGCGACCGCGAGCGCACCCCGCGCTCCTTCGAGGCGCCCGTGCCGCAGGACGAGCGCTCCGTCGAGTTGGGAGCCCGCTTCCGCGAGGCGCAGAACGCGCTTCGCGACGCCCGAAAGACGCTCGACAAGCGCAAGGCGGAGCACGGCGACGAGCCGCAGTGGCTGCTCGACGCCTACGCGGAGGCGGAGGCCGCCTTCGCCGCCGCCGCCACCGCCTGGGCGGAGCACCTCGAGACCACGGGCCGCAAGGTCGTGCGACGATAGCCTCGGCGTTCCCGATCCCCGGCCGCTGCGGTCCTCTTCGCTTGACTATTGAAGACCAATCCAACCTCTGGTAGCGTAGACCACCACGGAGCGCGCGGAGGAACCCCATGTTCACGAGCCCCCGGCCCAGCCTGGAACCCTACGTCCCGCTGAGCGTGCCCGACCTCATCGAGGCCAGCGTGCGGCGGCGGCCCGACAAGCCGGCGCTGATGACCGCCGAAGGCGAGGTGCGCACCTTCGCCGAGTTCTGGGCCGCCGCCCGCGGCATGGCGCGCGCGTTGCAAGACAGGGGCATCCGGAAGGGCGACATGGTCGCCATCTACGCGCCGAACTCCGTCGAGTACGCGGTCGCGCTGCACGGCGCGCTCATTGCGGGCACGACGGTCACGACGCTCAACCCGCTCTACCGCGAGCGCGAGGTCGAGCACCAGCTCGCCGACGCCGGCGCGAAGCTGGTCTTCACCGTCACGCCGCTCGTCCCCGTCGTCGAAGAGGCGCGGGCGCACCTGCCGGCGGTCGAAGCGGTCTACGAGCTGGAGCGCGCGTGGGAGATGGCGCGCGGCGCGGCCGGCGAACCGGCGCCCGTCGCCATCGACCCGCTGGTGGATATCGCGGTGCTCCCGTATTCGAGCGGCACGACGGGGCTGCCGAAGGGCGTGATGCTCACGCACCAGAACCTCACGGCAAATATCCGCCAGACGCTCGCGCTCGAGATGACGACCGAGAGCGCGGTCGTGCTGGACTTCCTGCCCTTCTACCACATCTACGGCATGATGGTGCTCTTGAACTCCGGGCTGGCCAGCGGCGCCACGCAGATCATCCTGCCGCGCTTCGACCCCGAAGCGGCGCTCCGCCTGATCCAGGAGCGTCACGTGACCGACCTGTACTGCGTGCCGCCGGCTGTGCTGGCGCTCGTCAACCAGCCGCGGCTCGCGGAGTTCGACCTCTCCTCGCTGCGCTTCCTGATGTCGGGCGCGGCGCCGCTACCGGCGGAGGTCGGCCGCCAGGCGGCGGCGAAGCTCGGCTGCCTGGTGATGCAGGGCTACGGGCTCACGGAGTCGAGCCCGATCACGCACGTCAACCCGCTCTCGGCCCCGCGCGAAGGCACCATCGGGCCCGCCGTCGCGGACACGTTCTCGAAGATCATCAGCCTGGAGACGGACGACGAGCTGCCGCCGGGCGAGATCGGGGAGCTGCTCGTGCGCGGGCCGCAGGTCATGCAGGGCTACTGGCGCAACCCGGAGGCCACGCGCGAGACGCTGACGCCGGACGGCTGGCTGCGCACCGGCGACATCGCCTCGGCCGACGCCGACGGCTACATCCGCATCCACGACCGCAAGAAGGAGATGATCAAGTACAAGGGCTACCAGGTGGCGCCGGCTGAGCTCGAGGCGGTGCTCATGGAGCACCCCGGTGTCCGCGACGCCGCCGTCATCCCGAAGGCCGATGCGGAGGCAGGCGAGGTGCCGAAGGCGTTTATCGTCGCCCGCGAGCCGGGCCTCGACCTGGGGGACGTGGCGGCGTTCGTCGCCGCGCGCGTGGCGCCCTACAAGAAGATCCGCGAGCTGGAGCTGATCGACGCGATCCCGAAGAACCCTTCCGGCAAGATCCTTCGGCGGCAGCTCATCGAGCAGGAGCGGGCGCGCGCGGCCCGCGCTTGAGTCCCGGCAGCGCGCGCCGCACACTGAGAGCTGACGCTGGGGCAGGCGAAGCCTCCAGCTATCGAAAGGCAGGAACATGTCTGATGCACAGGACGTCCTCATCGAGAAGCGCGACGGCGTCGCGTGGATCACGCTCAACCGGCCCGACAGCCTGAACGCGATGGGCGGCCAGCTCATGCCGATGCTCGCCCGCTACCTCGCCGACTGCGCGAGCGACCGCGGGGTGCGCTGCGTCGTGCTGACGGGCGCAGGGCGCGCGTTCTGCGCCGGCGGCGACGTGAAGGGCATGGCGGCCGGGCGCGACATCCTCGCGCGCGGCGGCGAGGCAGACGGCACGCGGTCGCTTGCCTCCGAGTTCACCTGGGGCGTCGAAGGGCTGCGCCAGGTGCAGCGCGACACGAGCTACCTGTTGCACACGATGCCGAAGCCGACGGTCGCGATGGTCAATGGCCACGCTGTCGGCGCCGGCCTGAGCCTCGCGCTCGCCTGTGACATGCGCATCGCGTCGGACCGCGCGAAGCTCGGCACGGTGTTCCGCAACGTCGGCTTCAGCGGCGACTTCGGCGGCTCGTACTTCCTCCAGCACCTCGTCGGCATGGGCAAGGCGCGGGAGCTCTACTTCACCGGCGAGATCGTGCCGGCGGACGAGGCCTACCGCATCGGCATGGTGAACCGGGTCGTCGAGCACGAGCGGCTCGAAGAGGAGACCAGTGCCCTCGCCACACAGCTCGCGACCGGCCCGACGCTGGCCTACGCACGCATGAAGGAGAACCTGAACCGCGCCGAGACCTGCGACCTGCTGACGCTGCTCGACCAGGAAGCGGTCAACATGCGGCTCTCCGGCATGACCAACGACCACCGCGAGGCGGCGCGGGCCTTCGTCGAGAAGCGCCAGCCGACGTTCACGGGCGGCTGACGGTCCCCGCGAGTGTGTGAGTTTCGCAACGATCGTTGCGGTGCTGTCGCGCGTCGCTCAGACTGTTAGGAAGACCTTGGAGCGAACCGCGATTTGAGCGCGTCACAGGAGGCTGCCGAAGCGCAGCCCGCACACGTCGGACCACCCGCTACGGAGCATTCGTCCGACACCGACCCCTCCCCGGGCACCCTGTCTGATGACGATGCAACGGCGTTCCGCCGCGTCGTCGTGCCTCTGTCCGGCGGCGGCACGATCGCGGCCGGCGCGCTCGGGACCGCTGGCATCGCCATCCTGCAACCGTTGAGCTTTAGCGCGACCCTGCGGGGCGTCGAAGGGGCGGCCGGGCAGCGTGCCTTCCTGGAGGCGATGAGCTGCGGAAACCGTCTGATCACCTACGACCAGCGGGGCGCCGGCGAGTCGTCGGACGGCGGCGCGCCTGTCACCTGGCAGCAGTCCGCCGCAGACCTCTGGGACGTGGCGGACGCGCTCGGCATCGAGCGCGCCGTCCTCTACGGGGTGTTCGATGCGGGCCACACGGCCGTACGTGCGGCGGCGCTCCGGCCGGAGCGCACCCTCGCGCTGATCCTCAACGCCGTGCCCGTCCGGCTGCCCGTGGTATCCCCGCCGGGGAACGGCGGGGCCACGGACGTCGTCGCGCAGTCGCGCCAGATCATGCATTCCATCGGCATCGGCGAGCATGACACCGAGGTCGTGCTCGCGGACGCGACGCGCTCCCGGGCGCTGGCTTCGCCGGGCGCAAGCGACCTCGCGCCGCTGCTCGGGCAGGTGGCGTGCCGGGCGCTCGTCATCGAACCGCAGCGCCGCACCTTCTGCCGCGGCTGGGGAGCGGCGCTCGCCGGCGCGATGCCCGCGGCGCGCGCCGTCACACCCGCGGGCGCCGCGCAGACGGTGGGCGTTGTCAACGCGTTCCTGGGCATGCTGTCAGCCGACCTGGGCACGCTCGCGAGCCAGGTCTCGCCCACGCTCTCGGCCGCCATCGACTCGAGCGAGCGTTCGGTCGGCGAGATCCACCGCATCCTCGTCGTCGTGGGCGACGACGCGAGCTCAGGGCATGCCATCGGGCTCGCCTGCCGGCTCGGCGCCGCGCAGGGAGCGGAGATCCTGCTCGTGCACGCGATTGAGGTGCCCTTCACGCTGCCGGTTGACCAGCCGCCGCCCGCGGCCCTCCAGCGCGCCGACGAGGCGCTGAAGTTTGGCGAGGCGATCGTTGCCCGCCACCAGTTGCGGTCGAGGACCCGGATCATCGTCGGGCGCTCGGCGCCGGCCTCCATCGTGCGCGCGGCGGAGGAGGAGGGCGTACACCTGATCGTCATGGCAGGACAGCCCGAAGCAGCGGAAGGCGCCGACCACCTCAACCGGCAGATCCAGGAGGTGCTCCGCCGCGCGCCCGGGCGGGTGCTCGTCGACCAGGGGATCACCGTATGAGCGTCAATGCGCTCGACCTCATCCGGCGCCCGTTCGGGCGGCCCCTGCGGCGCAGCGACCTACCGCACCAGGTGCTGCCGAAGCGGTTCGCGCTGCCCGTCTTCGCGAGCGACGCGCTGTCGTCGGTCGCCTACGCGACGCAAGAGATCCTGACCGTCCTCGCGCTCGCGGGCGTGGCGTACTTCACCGACAGCCTCTGGATCGCGGGTCTCATCGTGATGATGGTCCTCGTGCTGCTGGTGAGCTACCGCCAGACCATCTTCGCGTACCCGAACGGCGGTGGCGCGTACATCGTCGCCCGCGACAACCTGGGCGAGGGGATGGCGCAGCTCGCGGGGGCGGCGCTGCTCCTCGATTACATCCTGACGGTCTCGGTGAGCATCGCCGCCGGCGTCGCGAACTTCGGCAGTGGCGTCCACCAGTTCATCCCGTCGGTGCCTGTGTTCAATGCGGCGGCAAACGTCGGCGTGAGCCTCGGCGTGCTGTTCTTCATGTGGTACATCAACAAGCGCGGCGTGCGCGAGTCCGGGCGCGCCTTCGCGGTGCCCACCTACTTCTTCCTTGCGGCGACGTTCCTGATGATGGCCGTCGGCTTCGCGAAGTACCTGACCGGCAACCTGGGGACCGTGCAGCAGGTGCACAACATCATCCAGGCCAACACCACCCTGACGCTCTTCCTCCTCCTGCGCGCATTCGCCAGCGGCAGCACCGCCGTCACGGGCGTCGAGGCGATCAGCAACGGCATCACGGCGTTCGAGGAGCCGAAGTCGCGCAACGCCGCGAACACCATGGTCTGGATGTGCGGGCTGCTCAGCGTCATGTTCCTGGGCATCACCAAGCTCGCACTGGCGACGCACGCGCAGGCCAGCAACAGCGAGACGGTCATCTCCCAGCTCGGACGGACGGTGTTCAGCGCGCACTCGCCGTTCTACGTCGCGGTGATCTTCGGTACGGCGGGCGTGCTGGTCATGGCCGCGAACACATCGTTTGCCGACTTCCCGCGTCTGGCGGCCCTCCACGCCGGCGACGGCTTCCTGCCGCGGTGGATGACGGACCGGGACAACCGCCTCGTCTACGGCATCGGCATCACCGTCCTCTCCGTTGCCTCCGGGCTGCTAATCGTCGTCTTCAAGGCCAACGTCACGCGCCTCATCCCGCTCTACGCGATCGGCGTCTTCCTCTCGTTCTCGATCAGCCAGAGCGGCATGGTGGTCCGCTGGCTCAAGACGTCGAAGCTGAAGCCGGGCGAGCGCGTGCCGAGCTATTCGCCGGAAGGCGTGCTCGTCACCACGCTCGAGCACGACAGGCACTGGTACGCGAAGCTGGCGATCAACGGCTTCGGCGCGGCCATGACGGCCGTAGTCGTCGTCATCTTCGCCTTCGCGAAGTTCACCGAGGGCGCGTGGGTCACCGTCCTGCTCGTCCCAACGCTGGTGTTCATCTTCTTCCGCATCCACCACCACTATCGCAGCGTCAAGCAACGGCTGGCGCCTGATGAAGCACAGATCGCGGAGTACCTGGCGACGCCCGTCCGGAGGATGTACCTGCTGACGATCAGCTCGCTGGACCGCCAGACGCTACCCGCGTTACGGGACCTCGTGCAGATGCGCGGCTCCGGCATCATCCGGGAGGCCGTCCATGTCGACGTGAACGAGATGGAGTCCGATGACCTGCGGCGGCGCTGGCGCGAGCAGGACCTCGACGCGCGGGGTGTGCCGCTGGTGGTGCTGCCGAGCCAGTTCGGCGGCGGCAACATCGTGGGCGACCTCGTCGACTACGTGCGCGGCGTGCTGCTGTCGGACCCCGGCATCCGCGTAGAACTCATCATCCCGGAGTGGACCGACAGCAGGGGCTGGTGGCGCTGGCTGTTCGCGCGGGGACTGCACCACCTGACGGGCACACGCCTGAAGCTCGCGTTCCTGTCGCAGGACCGGGTGACGGTGACCAACCATCGTTACGTCGTCAGCGACACCGCCACGGCGGCGTAGCCGGACGCCTGGCGGGCGCAGCGGTCAGTTCGCCTTGATCGCCTCGATGCGGACGCGGAAGGTGCCGGCCGGCGCCTCGACCTCCACCTCTTCGCCGGCGCGGTGCTGGTAGACGGCGCGGCCCAGCGGCGAGGCGATGGACACCTTGCCCTGGCCGGAGCGCACCTCATCGGAGTTGACGAGCATATACGCCTTTTCCTGCCCGTTGCGCAGGTCCCGGACCGTCACCTGCGTGCCGATGCGCGCGATGTCACCAGGATCATCGACGCCGTTCTCGAGGACGACGGCGCGGCGCAGCGTCGCGTCGAGCTCGCGGATGCGCGCTTCGAGGTGCCCCTGCTCGTTGCGCGCGGCGTCGAGCGGGGCGTTCTCACGGAAGTCCTTGTCGGCCATCGCCCGCGCGAGGTCAGCCTGGATGATCGGGCGCCGCTGCTTCAGCTCTTCCATCTCCCGCACCAGGTTCTCGTGCCCCTCGCGCGTCAGATAGATCGGCTGGGTTTCCAGCGTCTCCGCCGTCGTGCTCGGCTTGTTCGCCTTGCGGACGCGGAGATGCGTGCCCAGGTTGGTCTCGGTGATGCCCTTCTCCTTCGCCCACTTCAAAAACGCGCGGACGGAATCCGCGCGTTTGGCCGCATCAGAGACGGTCGGGGGAAAGTTGTCGGCGTACTGGGCGATCTCGTGGCCTCGCATCGTGGCGAGGTTGCGCTCCGGGCCAGACCAGCGGACGAACTTGAGCACCTCCGGCTGCGCCACCTGACGCTGGGTCTGCTTCAGCGACGCGAGATACGCGTGCGCGATTTCGTCCAGCGTCCTGTGCTCGGTCGTCGCGTCTCCGGCCATAGAGTACCCTCCTGCCCTTCCCTTCGATTGTACGGACGCTCCCCACCCGCGTCAACATAAGGTACGATCCGCGCGCATGGCCCTTTCCAATCTTCGCCGCGGCGCGCGCGACCACGGCGTGACGCTCGATGACACGCAGGCCGCGCAGTTCGAGCGATATGCCGTGCTGCTGCGCGCATGGTCGGACCGCGCGGGCCTCGTCGCCGACGCCAGCGCCGCCGTCGTCGAGCGGCGCCACTTCCTGGAGTCGCTCGCCTTCGGCGCCGCACTGCGGGAGCGCGAAGTCCTCCGACCGGACAGCGCGCTGATCGACATCGGCAGCGGCGCCGGCTTGCCCGGGGCCGTGCTCAAGATCGCCTGGCCGACCCTGCGGTTGACGCTGCTCGAGGCGACGGCGAAGAAGACTGCGTTCCTCGCGGCGCTGGTTGAGGATCTCCGTCTCGACGGCGTGCGCGTGCTCACCGGTCGAGCCGAGGAGCTCGCGCGCGACGAGGCGCTGCGCGGCGCCTTCGACCTGGTCGTCGCGCG
>JAKAMA010000102.1 GCA_021813085.1 Chloroflexota bacterium
CGCGTGGACCGGGAACTCCACATGGACGCGCGCGCCCAGGTTGTCCGCGAAGCCGCGCAGCGCCTCGTACGCCAGGACGAGCAGGATGAACGGAGACCAGTCGCGCAGGAAGCCAAACCCGCGGCCTGTCGCCACGGCGAGGGCAAACAAGGACAGCGCGATCTCGTCCGACGTGGGCCAGTTGCGCGTGTACACGAGCCAGGCGCCGACAACGGCCACGTACAGCAGCGGCGCGACGAACGCGACGGTGCCAAGCCGTCCCGACGTGGCGGCGCCGCGCCGTGCCGTGCCCTCCCCGGGGTCATCGCGCGATGCCGCGCTCTCGCGGCTTGCGACGGCCATGGGAGCATCGTAGTCGGGGGATCCGTTCTGCTTGTTTCCGACCTGTGAAATCCGGCCGTTATCTTGGTCTTCTCACATGCAGGCTGCTCGCACGGTCGGGATCCGACACCACCTGCCGTATTCCATTCACTTCGCCGCAGACGTGCCCTGCGCGCCAGGCACAAGTTGGAGGCCGGCGATGTAACCCTCCACGTCATTCGCCTGCGCGCTCGATGCGCCCAGGAAGAGCTTGAGCATCACCGCCCTGGGCTGCTTGCGGTGGAGCTCCTGGTACAGGGCCGGCAGGTCGATCGTGCGCGTCGCCCAGGCCCCGAACGGCACGTCGTACACCTTGATGTGGTAGCCATTCGGGAGGTCGTACTCACGGTCGCCGTTGCCGGTGTGCTGGAACAGCAGCCAGATGACGTTCTGCGAGCCGTCGCGGATCTCGATGCCGAACGCGGTCACGAGCCAGCCGCCGCTGATCGCCTCGTACGGCGTGCGGCTCAGCACGCGGATCTCGAACGGACGCGTGGGAAACGGGATCTGCTGCATCAGGCCTGTGTGCGCCCAGAGGCCGGGATCGCGGTGCCCCGCCTGCACCACGTGGAACCGCGCCGCCTGCACCCCGAGGACGTCCGCCTGCCGGATCGTCGTGTGGTCGTCGCGGTCGTGGTGTTCGTACATGCTCCAGCCCGCCGGCGAAATGAACCCCGTCGCGGGGTCGCGCTGTGTCCAAAGGCTCAGCGATGGGTTGACAATCGGCAGTTGACGCTTCGGAATCTCGATCGGGGCCGAAATGGCGTAGGTGATGCTGCGGGAGTCGTTCACCTTGATCTGGAAGGCTTCGCCATCGGCCGGCGCCGAGATGGAATCCAGCGCCGCAATCGTGTAGTCGGCGGACTGGCCCGGCTTCAGCACGAGCGGGCCCGAGACGATGCGCCAGTAGTACGGCTCCGGCAGCCAGCTCAGCGAGAACCGCGGCGCGATCTCTTCAGACCCTCGATTACGCAGCGCCACCGTCGCGCGGGTCGTGGCGCCGATGTCCAGCGGGTCCTCGGTCGAGGTCACACGCAGGGTCACGGGAAGGGTCGCGTACGACTCGCCCAGCACGCCGGCGACCACCATCGCGGTGACGAGGACCACGACGGCGACGGCGATGATCCCGTTGCGTGCGCGCGTCGTCAGCGGCAGCCGGAACGCGCCGCGGCTCAAGCCAATCCGCAGCCCGGAGGACGCCACGCTCATGTCGGCAACGCCTCTTCCGTGGCGGGGGGCGTCGGCGGCGCGTGCACCTGCTCGTCCCACCATGCGAACAGTGCGACGAGCACCATCGGCGTCCAGTAGATGAAGTAGTTCTGCAGGCTGCGGTACGCGAACCACATGACGATCGCCGGCGCGATCCACAGCGTGTGCTTCAAGGAGCGGAAGTGGAGCGCGTACACCAGCCACAGCACCCCCCAGACGCCGAACGTGCTAACCGTGTAGAACCCCTTCGGCAGCGCCACGATCCCGGTCTGCGTCAGCAGCGAGATGCCCGAGCCGTACGCGACGAGTTGGGCGTGAAAGGGGAGCACCACACCGGCGAGCCAGGCGCGGAAGTCCCACACCATGAACGGCAGGTTGAGCGCCAGGAACCCGAGCGACGCCAGGGCCCCGAACTCGGCAAGCGCGTACGCCTGGCGACCACGCGGCTCGTCGCGGTGCGCGTTCCAGATCCATACGAGCAGGAACGGCGCGAGCAGCCACGGCTGTTGCTTGATGCCCGCCGCCAGGCCGAACAGGAGCGCGCACCAACCGTCCCTGCGGTCGTACAGCAGGATCACCGAGGCGAGCATCGGCGCCACCCACAGGTAGTCCATCACGCCGCCGCCGGTAAACGCGAGGAACAGGTCCGGGTCCAGCATCAACGGCACGGCCGCCAGGGGGCGGAGCGCCGGCGGCGCCCGGAACCAGAGCAGCGCGAACGTCGCGATCTCGAACAGCACCGCCACCCAGCGCACGTCGTTCACGCCGACCGCCAGCGCGGGCACGAGCGGCAGGATGTTCCCGGCGGGCCAGGACATCAGACGGGTCAGCGGCTGACCGTCCGAGGTCGTGGTGATGAACGTGCGCGGCAGCCCGAACCGGCGCGCGGCGTCCTCCACCACCGTGCGGCTGTTGACGTCGTACGGGTTCTGGCCGTCCATCAGCCGCTCGGCCGCCACGTGCGAGAAGGCGATGTTATCGGTCCCGTAGAAGCGCTGGTTGATATGGATCGTGACGTACGCCCAGACGACGAACCCCAGCAGCAGCGACGCCGCGATCGCGGGCACCAGACGCCGCAGCCACGGGAAGGACAGCATGCCCGCGATCAGCATGCCGAACGCGAGCGCGTACTCCAGGAACACGAGCCAGACGATCAGGTGGTGCGCATCGAGACGCCCCTGCCACGCAAGGAACGCGAGGTGCATGAGCGCGACACCCGTCGCGATGAAACCCAGGCGTAGGACCAGCTCGCTCCAGCGCGCATCGAGCGCGGACAGCGGCCGTTGCGTCAGCGGCGCGACGGCCTCGGGCCGGTCAGCCGGCGACGTCTCAGGCGTCGCTGCGAGCGCCATCGGGCGCACACTCCTTCACGGTGAGCACAGCAGGATCATCATTGGCAGCGGGGCGCTCCGCGCTGGCGATGGCCACGTGCGGCCGCACGCCGGCGCTCGCCGGAAAGACGAAGCGCGCGGCGCCGATGTAGTTGGCGAGGAACCCCGCGGCGATGCCCGCGATGCCCGCCGGCATCGTCGCGGACCCCAGCCGGATCGCCGCGCTGAAGGCGACGAAGTTGGCGAGCACGCCAATCACCGAGGCGATGTGATAGCGCACCGCCTCCCGCACCATGCCAAACCGCCGGCTGTCCCGGCGGTCGCGCCAGGTGAACGTCCGGTTCCACCAGAAGTTCGAGAGGATCGACCCCTCGACGCCGACGGCCCACCCGGGATGCGCCGCGACGCCGAGCACCGATGTGGTGAGCCACAGCAGGCCGAGGTTTACGCCGACGCCGGACGCCCCCACCGCGAGGAACTTCCACAGGCGCGCGACCTCGCGCACCTCGACGAACATCCGGTACGTGTGGTGCAGGTACTGGATCCCCTGCCACCATCCAGCCTTGCTCCGCCCGGCGAGCCGCGGCTCGAAGCGGTACGGGATCTCCGCCAGCCGCGACCAGCGCCCGCGCACCAGCACCTCGGTCAGCATCTTGTAGCCGACCGGCCGCAACTCGACGCCCTCGATGACGCTCCGCCGCAGCAGGAAGAAGCCGCTGCCTGGGTCGCTCGCGTGGCGCAGCCGCTCGTAGAACAGCAGCCGCGAGAGCCACTTCGAACCCGCCGAGACGATGTGCCGTGAAACACCGGGCAGGCCGGCCGCGCTGCCGTCCCTCAGGTAGCGGCTGGCGACCACGATGTCGGCGCCGGACTGCGCCGCCAGGAGGAGGTCGCGCAGCTTCTCGGGTGGGTGCTGCAGGTCGGCGTCGATCGCCGCGATGTACGTGCCCCGAGCGGCGCGCAGCCCGCAGACGATGGCGGTGGTGAGCCCGCCCTCGCGCTCGGAGGGCGGCCGGTGGATGAGCCGCACGTCGCCGGCGGCCGTGCTTCGCGCGATGATCTCCGGCGTCTCGTCCGTGCTGTCATCGACGAAGACGAGCTCGAAGTCGATGCCGGCGAGGGCCGCGTCGACGCGGGCGATCAGCGTGGGCACGTTGTGCTGCTCGTTGAAGGTCGGCACGACGACGCTCAACAGGGGCGCGTCGCCCGCTGCGGCCGGTGCGTCCGTCTGAGGCGCCGCCGCGAGCGCACCTGCGCCCGGGCGTGCATCCCGGACCGGCGGCCGGCCGGCGCTCCAGGGAAGCCGGCGACCCAGCTTGCGTATCACGCGGACCGTCCACCTCCGCCGTCACACGGCCTCACGCGCCGGCGCCCGGACCGCACGTCCGGCGCGCGCCGCGTCGGCCTCACGCGTCGCCACCCTCCCCCACATAACGTCCAACGCCCCGTGACGTATCGCGGGACGCGCCGGTCTCCTCTCGACGGTCGCCGCCCTGAGGTAGCGGCCGCGCCCCGGAAACCCGAGCCACGCCGGTGGCTGCTGCGGGCGGGCGCCGCGGCACCGAGCCCTTATGGTAACGGCACGCGCGCCCCGTTTCAATCGCCCGCCGGGTCATCTCCCGGCAATGATCCGGCGGCCTGTGGGCGCCACACGCCCGCCTCAGCGCGGCACTGCCGCGGAGCTGGCGAGCAGCGCCTCGACAGCGCGGCGGCGCGGCATCGACGGCTCGGCGCCGGCGACGGTGGCCGCCAGTGCGCCGGCCGCGTTCGCGAAGCGCACCGCGTCCTCGATCCCCGCACCCTCGCCGAGGCGCACGGCGAGCGCCGCGCAGAAGGCGTCGCCGGCGCCCACCGTATCCACGACCTCAACGGCAGGCGGCGGCGCGTGCAGCCGGAGGTCCTTGGCGACGGCGACGGCCCCCCGCTCGCCGAGCGTGACGACGAGCGCCTGCGGCCCACGGGGCAGGACCATCATCGCTCCCAGCGCGTCCAGCGGCGTCCGGACGCTGACGCAAGTCAGGGCCTGCGCCTCGAGCGCGTTCGGCACGAGGACATTGGCGAGCGCCAGCAGCTCGTCCGGCAGGCGGCTGACGGCGGGCGCGGGGTTCAACACGACGCGCGCGCCGGCATCGCGCGCCGCGCGGGCGAAGGCGATGGCTGCGGGCATCGACGTCTCAAGGTTGAGGAGCGCAGTGCCGGCCCGGCCCCGGACGGGCCGTCTGGCCGTGCGCTGCCAGAAGCGCTCCGCGTCGTGCGCCGTGAGCGCGCGGTTGGCGCGCGGCGCCTGGATGATGGTGTTCGTGCCGTCGGGCTCGACGACGACCGTGGCCACGCCGGTGCCCGCGTCCGCGTCGACGGAGACCGCGGTGCGGTCGATGCCCTCTGCGTCGAGCGCGGCGAGGAAGCGCGCGCCGAAGGCGTCGTCGCCGACGCGGCCGACGACGGCGACGTCCGCGCCGAGGCGGCGGGCGGCGACGGCCTGGTTGAACCCCTTGCCGCCGAGGAACATCGCGAACTCGCCCTGCAGCGTCTCCCCTGCCTCAGGGCGCCGCGCGGCGCGCATGACGAGGTCCATGTTGAAGCTGGCGAGCACGGCGATGCGGGTCACGGGCTGCCTCCCGGCGTCGTGATGCTGTGGGGAGTTGTATCTGGCGGCGGATTTCGGTTTGTCATGTTTCATGCTGCGCCGGCCCACCGCAGCCCTGCTCCACGGGGGCTGTCCCCTGCCGACGCACTCCCCTGCCGCAGGTCCCGTGCGGTGCCGCCAGCGTCGGTTATGTCATGTACGTGGACCCCGGCGCGTTGTCCGGCCACAGCATCGCAGGATTGCGGCGAAGGTCAAAGCAGCGATGGCTGCGGGCGGCGCCGTGCTCCGCGCAGCGTGTGACGCGCGCGGGGGTGAAGGGCCTAGCCGTACGGGGGCGGGGTGCCAGAGCGGGGAGCGGAGCTGAAGCTCCTTCGCTACGGCGACTACGGCGACAGGCGACGCGCCGCGCGATCGGCACCGCACCCGCAGGCGGACAGGCTCCTGAAGACCCGTCCTTACAGGGGTGACGCTGGGCGCGCGGGTGTCCGGGGCGGGGAGCGGAGCTGAAGCTCCTTCGCTACGGCGATGGGGCGCGCTGGCGCGCCATGCGGCGCCGCTACCGCTGCGCTCCGGCGACGGCGCCCTGGCGCTGCGCTTCCCACGGCCGGGCGGCGCCGTGCCAGAGCTGGTAGTGCTCGGCCTGCGTCTGCGTGTAGGCCGCCTGGCCGTAGAACCGGTCGTAGAAGTCCAGATCGAGGTGGTGCGCCTGGCACCAGTACGGGCTGATGCCCATCGTCGGCAGGCCCGGAGGGAAGCGGCCGTAGGTCTCGTAGATGTAGGTGCAGACGTCCTTGACGCACTGCACGAGCTTGTCGCTGTAGCGCGGCACGCCGGCGACGAACTCGTTCCGGTCGAGGAACGGCGCCTCGCGGTTGGCGTCCATGGTGTAGATGCCGTCGGCGCCGAACTTCGCCTCGACGACCGCATCGACGGCGGCGCCCATGTCCTTGTAGTACGGCGGGCAGTAGCCCTCGAGCACGCCGTCGATACCGACGGGGTTCGGGAACGGGCTGCCGGGGGTCTCGACGAGGCGGAACGGCAGCGACTGCGCGAGCACGATCGGGTTGACGCCCGCGTGGATCCAGCCGCCGAGCCCCATCGCCTGCTCGGCGAGGACGATGTTGTGCACGATGAAGGCGGGCTCGACCTCCTGCCCGAAGCCGCCGGAGAGCGGCAGCGGCCGGTTCGCGTCGAGCAGCCCCTCCTTCACCCAGCGCTCCGTGCCCGCGGGCCGGTTGCCGTTCAGGTCGTCGACGAGGAAGGCGCCGCCGTCGGCCCAGCCGCAGACGAGGAGGAGGCCGTTGATGTACTGCCAGGTGTTGTTGATCACCGGCAGGAAGACCGTCGAGCCTTCGATGTTCGAGTCCCAGAGGTTGAAGGAGAGCATCGCCGGGTAGGAGCGGGGATGCTCGGGCCGGTGGTCGAGGACCTTCGTGCGGTTCTCGCGGTAGGAGCGCACGATGTACTCGCGGTCGCCCTCGGTCTCGTACTGGCGCAGCCTGCCGGCGCGGCAGTCCTTGAGGCCGACGACGTAGCTGCCGGCGTCGTTGAAGTAGATCAGCTCCGTGCTGTGCGAGCCGCAGGGGCTCGACCACGTGCGGCCGGTGAACTGGAGCATCGTGTTGCCGCTGGCGCTCTTGCCGTCGGGGTAGACGTACGGCAGGTCGCTCAGGTTCATGCCGCTGATGCCGGTACCGGCCTCGATGAGCATCGCTTCCTCGATCTCGTCGAGCGGCAACGGGGGCTTGTCAGAGCGGTATTTCGTGGGCCCTGCCGGGATCTCGGCGCCGAGCGACATGCGGCGCGAGCGGCGGTTGAAGATGGCGTCGAAGAGCGGATAGTTCCAGGCCCTGCGGGCCGCCTCGTTGCCTGCGATCTCGCCCATGGCTGGTGCTCCTTCCATTGATTTGAAACGCCTGCGCTACTTCCGGCGCCCGATAGTGTACACCTCCGGGGGGCTGGAGGCTGGAGGCTGGAGGCTGGAGGCTGGAGGCTGGAGGTTGGAGGTCGGAGGTCGCAGGTCGGAGGATACTACGGCCCGGGTGCGCAACGCGGCTCTCTGTCGCCCGCCGTCTCGGCTCGTTACAATTTTCACGCGCTGGCCCGCGTGGGCCGCGCGCAGCCGGCACGCAGAGGGAGGGAGCGCCCCATGGCTGACTTCGGGCTGAACGAAGAAGAGCGGATGATCCAGCAGCTCGCGCACGAGTTCGCCGAGAAGGAGATCCGCCCCCACGCGGCGTACTTCGACGAGCGCGAGGAGTTCCCGCGCGAGA
>JAKAMA010000103.1:0-4833 GCA_021813085.1 Chloroflexota bacterium
CTGTCGGGGTGGGGGAAGTGCCAGCGGGCCTGTAAGCCGAATTCTGTACCCTTGCGGGCGGTGGCCATCTATCTGGGCTGCGAGTCGCCCCGCAGCTCGAGCGGCCAACCCGGGACGCTCGGACGGGCCGTCCTGAGTCCTTGCGGACGCGGTCCCCTATATGGCCTTGCTCCGGGTGGGGTTTGCCCGGCCGCCGTGTCCCCACGACGCCGGTGCGCTCTTACCGCACCATTTCGCCCTTACCCGCCGAGGCGGGCGGTATGTTTCTGTGGCACTTTCCGTCGCTTCGCAGCGCCCGGCCGTTAGCCGGCACCCTGCCCTGTGGAGTTCGGACTTTCCTCCCCCGTCGCCGGGGGCGGCCACCCGGCCCGCTGGCAGCGCAGTATACCTCGCGCGGGCGCTGCGCACGGGGGACTGGGGGGTGGAGGGTGGAGCGATCGTATGTGGCGGAAGGGGGACAAGCGAGCTTCGAACGGCGCGCGCGCTCAGGCACGGTTGTCGTCCAACCGCGGCCACCGGAGGGCCGTGTCCGCGTCGCGTCGGGCGTGCATGCTCTTCGCCGCCATCAGGGGCGAAGGCTGACGCGCACGCAGTCGTCGGTGACGGTGATACGCGCGACCGCGTCGCGCAGGCCGGCCTGCAGCTCGGCGAACGGCAGCTCCTGCCATGCATCGAGGACGTGCGCCACGCCGAGCGCGCGCTCGCTCCGGCGCTCGGCGGCGCTGGCGTGCACCTCGAGCCGGCGCTCGGCGGCATCGAGCGCGTCATCGACGGCGAGCCGGTCGACGGCGGCGGCGAGCGCCAGCTCGCGGAGACGCTCGCGGGCGAGGCGGCCCTTCGTCACCGCGGCGACGTAGCCGTCGAGGCGGCGCTCGATCGCCCGGGCGCGGGCACGGAGCCGCTGGATATCGCGCGCCTGCTCGGCGCGGCCATCGTCTCGCACATCGGCCTCGGGCAGGCCGCCGGCGCTGCGGATCTCCTCGGCGAGGGCGGTGCGCACCTGCTCCTCGAGGTCCGCCGCACGGCGGGTGTGGTAGCCGCAGACGCTCTGATTGGTGCGCGACTCGCACTGGTAGTAGCGGTAGGCGTTGGACATGGGCTTGCCATCGCGCCGCTTCCAGGACTGCTTGCGGCTGACGCCGATGAGCTTGTTGCCGCAGTAGCCGCACTCGGCGAGCCCGGACAGCAGGTACTGCGACGCGACGCGCGGCGCGAAGCTTGTGCGGCGCGCGTTCAGCCGGTCCTGCACGAGGCCGAAGTCGTCGGCCGAGACGAGGGGCGGGTGGCTGCCGGGCACCCGCACGCCGAAGCGCGAGTAGGTGCCGAGGTAGGCGCGGTTGCGCAGGATGTCGCGGATGCTGACCATGCTCCAGTTGCCGCCGCGGCGCGTCTTCAGACCCTCCTCGTTGAGGCGGCGGGCGATCAGGCGGATGCCCATCCGCTCGTGCAGGTAGAGGCGGAAGATGTAGCGGACGACGACGGCTTCCTCCGGGATGAGTTCGAGGCGGCGGCGGCTGCCGACCTTGTAGCCGTACGGCGGGCGGCCGAGGACTTCGCCCTTGACGGCCTTGCGCCGCATCGCCGCGCGCACCCGGGCGCCGAGGCTGGTGCCATCCTCCTCGCGCAGCCAGGTGATGATCTGGTCGTCGCCGGCCGGTGCGCCAGCATCGATCGCGGCGACGCGCGCGCCAAGCGCTTCGAGCTGGAGATAGCGGAAGACGGCGTCGCGTGGGCTGGCGCCCAGGACGCCCACGGCCGGCACAACGACGACCACGTCGGCAGTGATGGACGCGCGCAGGCTGGCGACGAGCTGGCGGAAGCCGGGCGCGAGACCATTCGCGGGCCCGGCCTCGACGAAGGTATCGGCGGGCTCCAGCCCTTCGCGGCCGCAATAGTCCAGGAAGGCTTTGTTCTGCTGCGCGAGCGAGTGGCCCCCCGGCGCCGCATCACGGAAGTACCCAAATGCCCTCATGTGTCACGCAACGAGGATGCGCTCGCAGTTCGGACAGTGGACGAGCGCGCCCCCGCCCCTCGCACGGGTGACCAGGTTCGTTGGCAGCGAGATGCGGCAGCCGGTGCACAGGTTCCGGTCGAGACGGGCCAGGGCACGTCCGCCGTGCGCAGCGCGCAGGCGGTCGTACATCTTCAGCACGTCCGTGCTGACGAGCGCCGCCTGCTCGCGCCGTCGCCCGTCCTCCTCGGCGGCCTCCAAGCGGAGGCCCGCGATGCGCTCCGCCAGCTCCTCGCGCTCCGCGTCCCAGGCGGCTTGCAGGACATCGCGCTCGGCCGCGGCAGCGCGCGCGTCTGACTCCGCCGCCTCCACGGCGGCCAGCGCCTCGAGGTCGCGGTCTTCGATGGATGAGATGTGGCGCTTGAGCTGGTCGATATCGGCCTGCAACCCCGCCAGCTCCTTGGGGTTGCGGATCGAGCCGCCGTAGAGCTTCGTCTCGAGCGGGCCGACCTTCGCCCGGATGTCATCGGCCTCGCGTTCGAGGTCGCGCTGGGCGCTGCGCGCCTCGTGCAGCGCCGACGCGCACGCGTCCGCGTGGGCGCGCGCGGCGGCGAGCGCTTCCGGCTCGTCGAGGCGCGACTCGGCGTCCGCGAGCGACGCACGATGGGCGTCGAGGGCAACATCGATCTCCTGCAGCGTCCACAGGTCGGCGATCAGGCTCATCGTGTGCCCTGCCAGCATGGTGCACTTCCCGGAAGGTTCCGACGGCGGCCCTCGCCGACCGTCGCGCGCGACGGGAGGAAGAGCGATCACCGTGCGAGAATACGTGTCGGCGGACGCACCTCGGCGCGTCCAGCGGGGCGCTCAGGACGTCGAGCCGATTATAGGCGATCGGCGGCGCTTGCGGATACCTTCTTTGATGAAGATCTGCGCGTGGCCCGGCCATCGGAGCATCGCCGAACCATCTCACTCGGTGCGCGGTTGTTGGGCAGGCGCGCGAACCGGTACGCTGGAAGCACCCGGCGAACGGAGGCGGCCATGGAATTCAACGTCTCCTCCCTCCTCAAGGAACACACCGGCGCGGCGCGCGCGTACGACATCGACGACGACGTTGTGATCGATGGAGTGCTCCACCATGTCACCGGCAGCGCGCGCTTCGACCGCACGCCCGACGGTGTGCTCGTGCGCGCGCAGTTGCGCGGGACGGCGCACGGTGAGTGCAGCCGCTGTCTCAAGCCCGCGGCGTTCGCTGTTGACATCGCGTTCGAGGAGCAGTACATCCCGACGGTCGACGTCCACACCGGCGTCCATCTCGCGCCGCCGGCCGGCGAGGACGACGCGTTCCGCATCGACGCACGTCACATCCTGGACCTGCAGGAGGCCACGCGGCAGTACTGGGCGCTGGCGCTGCCGATCGCGCCGCTGTGCCGCGAGGACTGCCCGGGCCTGTGTCCGCTGTGTGGGGACGATCTGACGCCGGGCCATCCGTGCGCGGGCGACCAGACCGACGCCCGCTGGTCGAAGCTGGCGGACCTTCGGCCCGGGTAGGAGCGGGCTCGCGCTGCGCGCCCGGGAACGCAGGCGGACGCGGGGCGCTCGCGCCGGGCGGACGAGACTGCTAGACTGCGGCCTGACTCTCAAGAAGGAGCAGCGCCGCGTGCCACCACTACCGAAGCGTAAGTATCCGAAGGCCCGCCAGGGGAAGCGGCGCAGCCACCTCGCGCTGAAGCCGGCCGGGCTCAGCCGCTGCCCTCAGTGCCACAACGCACGCCTGCCCCACACGGCCTGCCCCACGTGTGGCTTCTACCGGCGCGCGGGCGCGATCCCCGTGAGCCGGCCCAAGGCCGCCGAGTAGGTGCCCGCGCGCTATGCGGCCGCGCGCCGCCCATGAGCCCACATGCCCCCGTCTGAGCCGCGCGTCGCCTGGGTGTTCCCCGGCCAGGGCTCGCAGGAGCCGGGGATGGGGCACGACCTCTACACGCAGTCGCCGGCAGCGCGCGCGGTCTTCGACCGGGCGGACCGTGTGCTCGGCCGCGCCATCTCGCGCCTTTGCTTCGATGCGCCGGCGGGCGAGCTGGGGAAGACCGCTAACGCACAGCCGGCGATCTACGTCGCGAGCGTCGCGTGCCTCGAAGCGGCGCGCGAGGCCGGCGCGCTGGAGCGGCGGCCGGCCTTCGTCGCGGGGCACAGCCTCGGCGAGTATTCCGCGCTGACGGCGGCCGGCGCGCTGCCGTTCGACGCAGGGCTGCGGCTGGTAGACGCGCGGGGACGGCTGACGCAGGCCGCGGCAGACGCCACACCCGGCA
Organism: Chloroflexota bacterium; assembly: GCA_021813085.1. Classification (GTDB taxonomy): domain Bacteria; phylum Chloroflexota; class Dehalococcoidia; order DSTF01; family JACRBR01; genus JADMII01. The sequence continues at coordinate 4,258 of JAKAMA010000103.1, forward strand.
AGATGGCGGCGCTGCTCGGGCTCGACGAAGCGGCGTGCGCCGCCGTCTGTGCCGAAACGGGCGCGGAGCTGTGCAACATCAACTCGCCGGGGCAGATCGTGATCGGCGGCACGCTGGACGCGGTCGAGCGGGCCTGCAAGCTGGCACTCGAGCGCGGCGCGAAGCGGGCCATCCCGCTCGACGTCGGCGGCGCCTTCCACACCTCGCTCATGGAGCCGGCGGTGGCGCCGATGCGGGAGGAGGTGGCCGCGGCGCAGATCACGGACCCGGCGGTCGCGCTCGTCGCGAACGACCGCGCGCTGCCCGTTACAGACGCCCGCGCGATCAGCGACGAGTTGACGTTCCAGCTCACGCACGCGGTACGATGGGTGCAGTGTGTCGAGCACATGGCGGCGGCGGGCGTCACGACGTTCATTGAGATCGGGCCCGGGCGCGTGCTGACGGGGCTGATCAGGCGGATCGCGCCGCAGGCGGAGACGAAGAACATCAACGGCGTGGCATCGCTCTCGGCATGAACCGGCTCTTCGACCTCACGGGCAAAGTGGCGCTCGTGACCGGCGGGGCGCGCGGCCTTGG
>JAKAMA010000103.1:4843-7707 GCA_021813085.1 Chloroflexota bacterium
CGCGCGATGGCGCTGGCGCTGGCGGCGCACGGCGCGAAGGTCGCGGTGAACTACGCCGCGAACGCGGCGGCGGCCGAGGAGACGGCGCGGGCGATCGGCGGCGAAGGCGCGGCCGTGACGCTGCGGGGGGACGTCGCCGACCCGGCGCAGGCGGCAGCGCTCGTGGAGGGCACGATCGCGGCGTTCGGGCGCATCGATATCCTCGTGAACAACGCCGGCGTGACCAGCGATGACCTGATCCTGCGCATGTCCGAGGCCCAATGGGACCGGGTGATCGACACGAACCTCAAGGGCACGTTCAGCGTCACGAAGGCAGCACTGCGGCCCATGGTGCGGCAGCGCTGGGGGCGGATCATCTGCGTCAGCAGCGTGGCGGGGATCGTGGGCAACGCGGGGCAGGCGAACTACTCGGCGGCGAAGGCGGGGATCGCGGGCTTCGCGAAGGCGATCGCGAAGGAGGTGGCCTCGCGTAACATCACCGCGAACGTGATCGCGCCCGGGTTCGTGGACACGGAGATGACGCGGGACCTGACGGACGCCCAGCGGCAGGAGATCGTGCGCATGGTGGCACTCGGGCGCACGGCGACGCCGGAGGACATCGCGCCGGCGGCCGTGTTCCTCGCGTCGGATGAGGCAGCCTACGTGACGGGGCACGTCCTGACCGTCGACGGCGGGCTGGTGATGCACTGATGGGCGTGAGCGCGCGCCGCAAGTCCCGGATCGCCGCGCTCCAGGCGCTATACGAATCCGACGTCTCGGGCCACGATGCGATGGCGACAGTGGAGCGGCTGTCGGAGGAGGGGGCGCTGACGGAGGCGCAACGGGCGTTCGCGCGGGAGCTGCTGGCGGGCGTGATCGAGAAGCGGGCGGCCATCGACGATGTCATCCGGCAAGCGGCGCCGCAGTGGCCGGTGGAGCAGATCAGCGCGATCGACCGCAACATCCTTCGTCTTGCGATTCGGGAGATCCTGATGAATAATGGGGCGCCCATTCGGGCGGCCATCAACGAAGCCGTTGAGCTCGCCAAAACGTACGGGAGCGACAATTCGGCGAAGTTCGTCAACGGTGTGCTCGGTTCCGTCAGCCTGTCACTCGCTGGCTAACGCGCGCATTCTCACCCCGCCCGGTCGCGGAGAAGAGGGAGCTGTACAGTGGCAACGGTGTTCGAACGGGTGCGGAAGATCATCGTCGACCAGCTTGGCGTCGAAGAGGACCAGGTCGTACCCAGCGCGTCCTTCGTGGACGACCTCAACGCGGACTCGCTCGACCTGGTCGAGCTGATTATGTCCATGGAGGAAGAGTTCTCGAAGGACGGGAAGACGCTCGAGATCTCGGACGAGGATGCGGAGAAGATCGCGACCGTCCAGGACGCGGTCGACTACCTGAAGGACCTCGGCGTCGAGGACGAGTAGGCCGCGTCCGCCATCCGGGGCCGCGCCTGACACCCGCCGGCGGCGGGTGTTCTTCTTGCCTCGTTCCCCGCTCCCTCGCCCCCAAGAGGAGCGCCAGCCGCAGCGTTGGGATCGGGCGCGTCCAGGACGTACAATTCCCTTGCGATGAACTTCCTGGGAGTAGGCCCCGCCGAGCTGATCGTGATCCTCGTGGTCGCCCTGATCTTCGTCGGCCCCGAGCGGCTGCCGAAGCTTGCCGCCGACATTGCCCGCACGATCCGGGAGATCCGCAAGTACACCGGCAGCATCGCCGCCGAGTTCAACGAGGTGATCCAGGAGTTCGAGAAGGACACGGCGGAGGACCGGAGCAAGTGGAAGGAGATCGGCCAGGGGCTCACCGACGCGTCCCGGTCGCTGACCGAGGCGATGAAGCAGGCCCACGCCGACGCCGCGACGGCTGGCGCCACCCCGCCACCCGCGGCCATCACCGCGCCCGGAGCCGCCGCGATGGCGGATGGCAACGGCACAACCGCCCCGCCGGCCGCTGACGTCACGGCCACTCTGCCGGTGGCCGGCGAGCCTCCTTCGCCCGCGCCAGCGGCGAACGGCGCCGCCCCGGCACCCACGGAACCCGCGCACGGGCCGCGATGACCGCGAGCGCCCCGCCGATCGACCGGCCCGACGAGGCCAGGGTCCTGACGGTCATCGAGCACCTGCAGGAGCTGCGGCACCGGGTGATGATGAGCGCGCTCGCGCTCGTCGCCGGCGTTGCGGCCTCGATCTGGCCGCTCACGAAGTACGCGCTGCACTTCCTCGTCATCCCGGCGCAGCATCAGGTGCAGGGCTTCAAGCTGCACCAGTTCCAGCTCCTCGACTACTGGAGCACGTACTTCCGGGTGTCACTGCTGCTGGGGGTGGCGCTGGCGATGCCGGTGATCATGTACGAGATCCTGGCGTTCGTGACGCCGGGGCTGACGAGGGAGGAGCGCCGCTGGCTGTACCCGATCGTCATCGGCGCCTCGGTGATGTTCGTGCTGGGGATGGCGTTCGGCTATTATGTCGAGCTGCCGCCGGCGCTGCGCTTCCTCCTGCACGCCAACAGCAGCGACGTCGAGCCGACGATCGGCGTCCAGACGTACGTCGATACGGTCACGCGGCTGCTGCTGGTCACGGGGCTGGTCTTCGAGACGCCGTTCGTGATGATGGGGCTGGCGAAGATTGGGGTCGTCACGTCGCGGCGGCTGCTGGGTTGGTGGCGGTACGCGATCCTCCTGGCGTTCGTTGTCGCCGCGATCGTCACCCCGTCCATCGACCCGGTGACGCAGACGGTCGTGGCGATGCCGATCCTGGTGCTGTACTTCCTGGGCACGGCGCTGGCGAAGCTCGTCGAGGGCAACAGCATCCTCGGCCGCCGCTAGTCGCCTGGCCGGTCCGGCTTCGCCGGACGCGCAGCCGAGGGCGGCTGCCCGGCGC
>JAKAMA010000104.1 GCA_021813085.1 Chloroflexota bacterium
CGCGCGGATATTGTATCGCCCGGGAGTCCAGCGCCAGACAGCGAGGGGAGGAGCGATGAAAGCCGTACGGATCCACCAGCCGGGCAGTGCCGACAACTACGTCTACGAAGATGCACCGGACCCGGATGTTGGCCCGGGCGAGGTGCGAGTGCGCGTCAGGGCCGTCGCGCTGAACCATCTCGAGGCGTGGGCCGTGAAGGCGCCGTCGAGCGTCCGCTACGACCACCCACGCATCCTCGGGGCCGATGTCGCAGGCGTGGTCGAAGGCGTCGGAGCGGGCGTCACCTCGGCGCAGGTGGGCGCCGAGGTGATGGTGCACCCTGGCGTGAGCTGCGGTGTCTGCGAAGCCTGCCTCCGCGGCGAAGACAACCTCTGTCCCCAGTACCGGCTGCTCGGGCAGGGGCGCGACGGCGGCATGGCGGAGCTGGTGGTCGTGCCGGCAGCTAATCTCGTTCCGAAGCCGGCGAACCTGACGTTCGAGGAGGCGGCGTCGATCCCTCTGGTCTTCACCACGGCGCTGCACATGATCCTGACGCGCGCCGGCCTGCGCTACGGCGAGACCGTGCTGGTGAACGCGGCGGGCAGCGGGGTCGGCGTGGCGGCGATCCAGGTCGCGAAGCTGCACGGCGCGCGAGTCTTCGCCAGCGCCGGCTCCGACGCGAAGCTCGAAAAGGCAGCCGCACTCGGCGCCGATGAGCGCATCAACTACAGTACGCACGACCTCGCGGAGGAGGCGCGGCGCCTCACCGGCGGCCGCGGGGTCGACATGGTCGTCGAGAACGTCGGCGCCGAGATCATGGAGAAGAGCATCCGCGCGCTCGCCCGCAACGGCCGCGTCGTGACGTGCGGCGCGACGGCGGGGAACGACGCCACGTTCAACATCAGCCGCTTCTTCCTGTCCCACCAGACGATCTACGGCTCGTTCATGGGCACGAAGGCGGAGCTGCTGCGCTACGCGCCGTGCTTCGCAGACGGGCGGCTGAAGCCTGTGGTCGACGCGGTTTTCCCGCTCGCCCGGGCGCGCGACGCCGTGGCGCGCCTCCTCCAGCGGGAGCAGTTCGGCAAGATCGTGCTCGTCCCGTAGTCCGGCGGGGGCAGCCGGGCGCATGGACGCGCGGCTGCCCTCGCCGGGGCCTACTGGCTCTTCGGAATGAACTGGACGGCATCGACGCCGATCGACGCCGTGCCGCCGGTAGCGTTGTTCATGTACACGTAGTCGCTACTCGTCCCGCTGAAGATGTACGTGCCCAGCGACACCCACACGTCCGAATAGTACGCCTGGTTCACCTGCCGCGTGGTGCAGCCGCCCGAGTAGCAGATCTTGTACGTCACGGTCGATGTGCCCGTGATCGCGGGCACGAAGACGCGCGCTTCGTACTTCGTGCCGCCGGTGAGCGCCGCGCGCCACGTCGCGCTGACCGTCGCCGTCGAGCCGTTGCCGTAGGCGCGGCGGACGGCGTTGTCGTAGCCATCGCCGCTGAGCACCGCATAGCTGCCCGAGAGCGTCGCGTTGTTGTCGTCGACGGCCTTCATCGTACGGTAGTCGGCCGCCGTCTTGTTCCAGTCGTAGGTCGAGCCGCTGGCGGTGTCCTCGTTCGACGTGCTGCTCGCGAAGGCGTACAGCTTCGCGACGAAGTTGGTCGAAGGGCAGGGACACGAGCCGTCCGAGTTCACGTAGCGGTGGTAGGCGTTATCGTACACCAGCTCCATGTAGTCGTGCCCGGGGACGCTTCCGGAATTGCTGGACCAGTTGCCCAGCAGGGAAATCACGCACCCATCCTGCGACGCCGGGTCCGAGGTGCGGCTGAACTCGATGTACTTGCCGCTGTTCACCCTGTGGAACCCCTGGTAGCTGCTGTACCCCTTGTTCTTGGGCGCCCACGACGAGAAGCAGGGGATGCCGAAGCCGTAGCCCCGGCTCACGTTGGCGCTGTCCTGCGTCACCTGCCCCGTCACGTCGGCGCCGAGCGAGTGCGCGAAGATGATCACCTGCCCCGCGCCGGCGGACTTCGCCTTCGCCGCAAAGCTCTCGGCCTTGCTAACGCCATCGCTGAATGCCCAGCCGTAGATGAGGTTCGTGCGCCAGTAGTCCAGTTCCATGATCAGCACGTGGCTGTTGTTGCTCATGTTCAGATAGTCCGCGATTGGCACCTCCCAGTCGCTGCGCGACTGCGAGTTTCCCAGCGGGTTGTAGCCGGGGATCAACAGGTAGACGGTGCCACCCGACCGCAAGAAGTCGTGGATCGCCTGCGCTGACTGCGACGTCGAGGTCGCCGCGCGGTTCGCGATATCCCACGCATCCTGGTCGGCGCCCTTGGTCGAGAGCCAGCCGGAATCCTGCGAAGTCCACGGGATGTTGCCGGCATCGGTGAGAGGCGGCGCGTAGCCGACATAGACGGCGGCATCGGCCCTCCCGGCCAACAGTGCGATCGAACAGACAACGGCCACCACCACGGCCACGATCAGGCGCTTGCGCACGATGCTCCCCCTTGCGCCGCTGCACCACCGGGTGCGATCCCTCGCGTAAATTGCGGCGATGGTAGAATCGCGGGCGGTCTGTGTCAAGGGGGAAGTCAATTTTTCTTCACCTACCCCTAACGTGCACGTCAGGGTAGGATGCCGGTCGGTGGCCGCGTGTGGCGGCGCCTCGCACAAGGTGACACTCGTTATGTCGGACTACGCGAAACCACTGCCCTCCCCGAGCCCCGACACGCAGCCCTTCTGGGACGCCTGCAAACGGCACGAGCTATCGCTCCCCTACTGCAGGGCCTGCGCACGCTTCTTCTTTTACCCGCGCCGGTTCTGCCCGCGCTGCTTCTCATGGGACATCGACTGGCGCGCGTGCAGCGGCAGGGGCACGCTGTACACCTTCGCGATCCAGTACCGGCCCCAGGTGCCCGGCTTCACGCCGCCGTACGTGACGGCGATCGTGCAGCTCGAGGAAGGCCCGCGGCTGCTGACGAACCTCGTCGGCATCGAGCCGTCACCGGAGACGATCCGCTGCGACATGCCGGTCGAGGTGACGTGGGAAGACGCGACCGACGAGATCACGCTGCCCCTCTTCCGGCCGGCGCCATGAGCATGGACACGAGGGACGGACGATGAGCCTCAAGCAGAAGGTCGCGATTGTCGGCGCGGACGAGACAGACCGGATCGGCATCATCCCGGACGCGACGCCGATCATGCTGCATGCCGAGGCGGCCCGCAACGCCCTGCGCGACGCCGGCATCGAGAAGTCCGAAGTCGATGCCGTGCTGACGTGCGGGATCAGCGGCATGGCGAGCACCCAGCTCTGCGAGTACCTCGGCATCATCCCGAAGTACACCGACAGCACGATGACGGGAGGCTCGTCGTTCGAGATCCACGTCGAGCACGCGGCGGCGGCAATCAACGCGGGCCTGTGCAGCGTGGCGCTGATCACGCACGGCGAGACCGGCCACTCCGGCCGCATGCGGCGCGGGCCGCGCGGGGGCTTTTTTGACCCGACGCTGCCGGCCATGCAGTTCGAGGTGCCGTTCGGCGTCGGCGGCGCGCCGAGCGCGTACTGCATGGCGGCGATGCGCCACATGCACCAGTACGGCACGACGAGCGAGCAGCTCGCGGAGATCGCCGTCGCGACGCGCAAATGGGCCCAGCTCAACCCGCGCGCGATGATGCGCGACGACCTGACGATCGAAGACGTGCTGTCGTCGCGCTGGATCGCCTACCCGTTCCACGTCTACGACTGCTGTCTCGTGACGGACGCCGGCGGCGCGGTCGTCGTCGTCGGCGCCGAGCGGGCGCGCGACTTCAAGAAGAAGCCTGTGTGGGTACTGGGCAGCGGCGAGGCGAGCACGCACCAGTCTCTCCTGGGCATGGACGACATCACGACCACGCCCGCGCGCTACTCGGGCAAAGCGGCGTTCGAGATGGCTGGCGTCACCCACGACGACATCGATGTCGTCGAGGTATACGACTCGTTCACGTACACCGCGCTCGTGACGCTGGAGGAACTGGGCTTCTGCGCGAAGGGAGAGGGAGGCCCGTTCGTCTCGGGCCAGCGGACGGCGCCCGGGGGCGATTTCCCGATGAACACCAACGGCGGCGGCCTCTCCTACACGCACCCGGGGATGTACGGCATGTTCATTCTCATCGAAGCGGTGCGCCAGCTCCGGGGGGAGTGCGGCGCCCGCCAGGTGCCCGACGCCCGGCTCGCCCTCGTCAACGGCACCGGCGGCACGCTCAGCGCCACGGGCACCCTGATCCTCGGGGCGGACTAACCCGCCCGCGCCGACTGGCGACGGCGCGCGAGACGGCGCGCCGGTATCGTGGCGGTCGTACACTCACCGCGACTTAAGATTCGCCAAGCAATGGCTCTTGAGCCGCGCTCGCGGCCCACACAGAGGTACGATCTCCACTGCCGGCCGCGACGCACGGTGGTGGGAAGCGGCGCCCCGCCGCGGCAGCAGACGCGCGCAGCGGGCATGGCGAAGCACGGCGCTTTCGGCTGCGCGGCGACGCCGCGTCGGACATCCACCGACACCGGCAGGCGCCAAGCGACATCCGGCGCGGGCCGTCCGCTTGGCGGGCTTGCGCACCATGGCGCAGGGTGGGGCAGAAGGAAGGCGTGTGGCACGCGCCAGCCGTCACCGGCGTATCCGGCACGGGCGCATCCTCGGGCGCTCTGGTTCGCGCTCGCCGCTCGTCGCCGTCGGCGTGCCGCTGCTGCTGGCGGCGCTTGCCGCCGGCGTCGGCCTGTTCGCGGCCGCAGCCAGCTACTACCACGACGTGACCGCGAGCATCCCGACGCCCCAGCAGGCGATTGCCCAACAGGGCGGCGGCGCCAAGATCTACGACCGTCACGGCACGCTGCTCTACCAGTTCCTCGACCCGCAGCACGGCTACCAGAAGCGCGTCCCACTCGACCAGATCTCGCCGCTGGTCCAGGAGGCGACGATCGCCACCGAGGACGCGAGCTTCTATTCCAACCCGGGCATCAGCATCTCCGGGATCGCACGCGCCGCAATCGAGAACTTGACGCCAGGGCGGACGTTCCTCGATGGTCCCGGTGGCAGCACGATCACGCAGCAGCTCGTCAAGCAACTCTACTTCACGCCGCAAGAGCGCCAGGAGCGCTCGCTCTCGCGCAAGCTGCGCGAGGCAGTGATCGCGCTCAAGCTGACGCAGGACTACAACAAGCAGCAGATCCTCGACTGGTACCTGAACGAGATCCCGTACGGCAGCGAGTTCACGGGCATCGAGGCGGCGTCCGAGGGCTACTTCGGCTTGCCTGCGAAGGACCTCACGCTCGGCCAGGCGGCGTTCCTCGCCGGCTTGCCGCAATCGCCGTCACAGTACGACCCGTTCTTGCACTTCGCCGCCGCGAAGGCACGGCAGAGCGAGGTGCTGGACCTGATGGTGGAGCACGGCTACATCTCGCAGACCACGGCGAACTGGGCGCGACTCGAGCAGATCAAGCTCACCCCCAGGCCGCAGCCGTTCCTCGCCCCGCACTTCGTGCTCTACGTGGCGGACTACCTCCGGAAGACGCTCGGCGAGCAGGCGCTCATGCACGGCGGGCTCAGCGTCGTGACGACGCTCGACCTGAACCTCCAGGACCAGGCGCAGACGGTGCTCGACCACCAGATCGCGCAGCACGAGGCCGCGACGGGCGCGCACAACGGCGCGGTCGTGATCATCAGCCCGCCGACGGGCCAGATCCTAGCGATGGTCGGCAGCCGCAACTACTTCGATGCCACGATCGACGGCACCGTCAACAATGCGCTCGCGCTCCGCTCGCCGGGCTCCACGCTCAAGCCGTTCACGTACGTCACGGCGTTCGAGCACGGCTGGGGACCGGAGTGGCCGATCGTCGACTCGCCGATCACCTACACGGCGCCCGGCACGCAGCCGTTCACGCCGGTCAACCCGGACCACCGCAGTCATGGAGTCATCCCCGCCCGCGAGGCACTGGGCAACTCCCTCAACGTACCCGCGTTCAAGACGATCCTGTGGGCGGGCGTGCAGAACATGATCAACACCGCCAAGTCGATGGGGATCACGACGCTCGACGGGCACCAGCTCGGCCCGGCAGTCACCCTCGGCGGCAGCGACGTCAAGCTGCTGGACATGGTGTACGGCTACGCGACGTTCGCCAACGCCGGCACGATGGCAGGGGTGCCGACCGTCCTCGCGCTGCCGCCGGGGAACCGCAAGCTCGACCCGAACCCGGTACTGTTCGTCACCGACCGCGCGGGCAGGATCGTGATGAACAACACGCAGCCGCACACCGAGCAGGTCATCAAGCCCGCGTACGCCTACCTGATCACGCAGATCATCTCGAACGACGCGAACCGCCAGATCATCTTCGGCGCGGGCAGCGACCTGCACATCGCGGGGTATCGCGTCGCGGCGAAATCGGGCGCGAGCCAGCCATTCCCGAACAGCGACGCGACCGGCGACACGTGGGCGCTCGGCTACACGCCGGACGTCGCCGTCGGCGTCTGGGTCGGCCACAGCGACTACGCGCCGATGTACAACCTCTTCAGCACCACGATCGCCGGGGCGGCGTGGCACGACATCATGCTCGACGCGCTGAAGTCGTTGCCGCAACGCCATCCCTTCGTGCGGCCGCCTGGCCTCGTCGAGGCGACCGTCTGCGTGCCCAGCGGCATCGTCGCGCCGGCCGGCGCGCACTGCCCGACGGTGACCGGCCTGTTCGCGCAGGACGCGCTCTCGAAGCAGGACGCCCGCTGGTGGGGCGGCCGCGAACTCCCGTCGGCACTGCCACTCTCCGCGCGCATCGACGGCATCCCCGCCGGAATCACCGGCTGGCAGCGCTATCTCGCGGAGGAGTACCTGCGAACGTACGGCGCACCGCCGACGCCAACGCCCACGCCGCAAACGACCGCCGTGCCGGCCGGCACGCCATCGCCGTCCGCAACGCCGACGATCGGCGCCACGCCCGCGGCCTCCGCGACCCGGGAGCCGACTGCCAAGGGGCACGGCCGAACACGCCGCTGATCCGCCCGCGGCCGGCTGTCTCGAATGCGGAGCGTTGGCTACGCTTCGGACATGGCACACCTGGCCCTGCGCGGCGGCACGCCCGTCCGCACGAAGCCCTGGCCCGCGTGGCCGCAGCACGATGAGCGAGAGGTCCGTAACCTCGCGGCGGTCGTCGAGAGCGGCAACTGGGGCGGCTTCCCATCCCCGAACACGGTCGGCGGCGAGTTCGCGCGCCGCTTCGCCGCCTACCATGGCGCGCGCTTCGGGGTCACGACCACCAGCGGCACCACCGCGATCGAGGTCGCGCTGCGGGCGCTCGGCCTGGAGCGCGGCGACGAGGTCATCGTCCCGGCGCTGACGTTTTACGCGACGGCGTTTGCCGCTCTCGTGCAGGGCTTCAAGCCGGTGTTCGCCGACATCGACCCCGACACGTGGTGCATCGACCCGGGCGAGATCGAGCGGCACATCACCCCGGACACACGCGCCATCCTGCCGGTGCACCTGGGGTCGCGGATGGCCGACATGGACCGCATCGGCGAGATCGCCCGCGCGCACGGCCTGCGCGTCGTCGAGGACTGCGCGCACATGCACGGCGGCTTCTGGCGCGGCCGCGGCGCCGGCACGTTGGGCGACGCCGGATGCTTCAGCTTCCAGTCGTCAAAGCTGATGACCTGCGGCGAGGGCGGCATCATCATTACAGACGACGAAGACCTCGC